>JACCYD010001006.1 GCA_013696695.1 Deltaproteobacteria bacterium
GTCCTCGTCTTCCTCGGAGAATCCCCACATGGCGCAACCAGCTCTCGATGTTTTTCGCTCTCTCGACCAAGCACTTGCCGGGGCGGTCGCCGCGGCGGCCCCTTCGGTCGTACATGTTTCACGCAGCCACACGGGCGGCACGGGATCGTGTGGGCCCCGGATCTCGTGATCAGTGCGAGCTTCCACACACCGGATCGCACGCAGATCGGCCTGCCCACCGCTGACGGCGAGCTCGACCTTCGCGATGCCGAGGTGATCGGGCGCGACCCCGGCACCGACGTCGCCCTGCTTCGCGTGACATCCGCTGGCGGCGGCCTGACCCCCGCGAAGCTGCGCGAGCTCGATGGCCTCGCCGTCGGCAACCTCGCGCTCGCGATCGGTCGCCCGGGCCGCTCCGCGCGCGCTTCACTCCGCGCGATCGGCGTGCTCGGCCCCGAGCTCCGCACACCACACGGCGGCAAGCTCGACCACTACATCGAATCCGATCGCCAGATCCCACGCGGCTTCGCGGGTGGTCCCCTGATCGATGCCGATGGCGCGGTGATCGGCATGAACACGCGCACGCTGCTGCGCTCCACCGACCTCGCGGTCCCGGTCGCGACGCTTCGCCGCGTCGTTGCCGAGCTCCAGCAACACGGCGGCATGCGCCGCGGCTACCTCGGCGTCGGCGCATATCCAACGAAGGGCGGGGCGCTGATCGCGAACATCGAGGACGGCTCGCCCGCACAGACCGCCGGCCTGCTCGTCGGGGACATCCTCACCGAGCTCGACGGCGTGGCGATCACCGGCCCCGATTCGCTACGCAACGCCCTCGGCGATCGCGCGGGTCAGACCGTGTCGATCGCGATCCAGCGCGGCGGCGTCGCGCAGACGGTCAGTGCGACGATCGGAACCAAGTCGTGATCGCGATGGTCGCCGACGATCCGGGCGACGTCGCGTCGACTCCATCGGATGCCGACCTGCTCGATGCCTACTCGCGCGCGGTGGTCGACGTCGTCGATCGCGCCGGCGCCGCGGTGGTCAGCATCGAGGTGGGCGGCAAGATTCCCGGAACGCGATGGCGCACGCCCACCGGCGGTGCGGGCTCGGGCTTCGTCGTCACGCCCGACGGCTACGTGATGACGAACAGCCACGTCGTCAGCGGCCAGCGCGAGATTCGCATCCGCACGCCATCTGGCGAGACCGTGGATGGCCGGCTCGCCGGCGACGACCCGGCGACCGATCTCGCGCTCGTGCGCGTCGAGCCATCGGCACTCGCCGTCGGCACCAACGCCGTTCCCTACCTTCCAGTCGACGGCGCGATCACGCCGCGCGTCGGCCAGCTCGCGGTCGCGATCGGCAACCCACTCGGCTTCGAGTCGACCGTGTCCACGGGAGTCGTCTCCGCGCTCGGCCGCAGCTTGCGCGGCAAGAGCAACCGGCTGATCGACGGCGTCATCCAGCACACCGCACCGCTCAACCCAGGCAACTCCGGTGGTCCATTACTCGACGGCCGCGGCCGCGTGTTGGGCGTCAACACCGCGATCATCGCGCGCTCGCAGGGCATCGGCTTCGCGATCGCCGTCGAGACCGCCGCCTGGGTGCTCTCGCAGCTCCTCGCCCACGGCCGCGTCCGCCGCGCGTGGCTCGGCATCGGCGCGGCCAACCGCCCGCTCGATCGGCGGCTCGCCTATCACCACACCCTCGGTCGCGCCGCCGTCGAGGTGCAATCGGTCGAGTCGAACAGCCCTGCCTCGCGCGCGGGCCTGCGCGACGGTGACCTGGTCGTGCGGTTCGCCGACACGCCGATCGGCAGCATCGACGCACTCCATCGTGCACTGCGGTCGTGGCCTGCCGACAAGGCCGCGACGATCGGCGTGATCCGGCGCGGCGTGGCGATCGCGGTCGAGATCACGCCGGTCTGGGCATAGTTCGCATTCCACTGCGGAGGCTGAGTAATTCGTCCAGTGCTACGCGGACGGGGCGAGGTCCTTGCAGAGCCGGCCGTCGGCGTACGCGCGATTCCCGCCGAAACACTTCTTCGCGAGCGCCATCCGCGCCGGCTCGTAGGCCGGAGGTACCTGGCCATATTGGTTCTCGGCAGCGAGCGCACCGGCTTGCTGGGCGAGCCAGACGTCGACCGGGCCGTTGATGCACGCGTACGGCAGGTCGTCGGTATCGACCGTGAACACCGGGTACTCGCCATGATCGTCGGTGACGCCGAGGTACACGAAGCGCCGCGAGTCGGACCCCCAACCCTCGAACAGCACGCAGAGCCCGGGCAGCTGCTGGGCGAACACGGTGAACGCGCTCGCCCAGACGGGAAACTCGCGCTCGATCATGTCGGCCACGGTCTGCGCCGGTCCGAGATGGAACATCTCGTTGTCGACGGAGAGCCACCGCGCGAGCGACGGCGACACCGGCTTGCCGCCGAAGTCGATCGCCGCGATCTGGTCGGGCGGCATCGGCGTCAGCGCGCCCTTCCGCTTGCGCTTCGCGAGCGCGATATCGACCAGCGTGACGCCGCGCAACAGCCCGGTCGGCGATTTCGTCGAATCAGAGACCTTGGCCGTCGCCTTCGTAGGCGCGGCCGCCGCGGGCATGGTCGTCACGGGCGCGGCGTTGGCTGTCGCGGATTTCGCCGTCGCGGCTCTTGTCGTCGCGGCTTTCGCCGTCGCGGATTTTGTCGCCGCGGATTTTGTCGACGCGGACTTCGTCGCCGCGGACTTTGTTGCCGCGGACTCTGTCGGCGCGGATTTTGTCGACGCGGATTTTGTCGCCGCGGACTTCGCCGTCGTGGACTTTGTTGCCGCGGATTTCGTCGCCGCGGACTTCGTCGCCGCGGACTTCGTCGTCGCGGACTTCGTCGCTGCGGACTTCGTCGCTGCGGACTTCGTCGCCGCGGCTTTCGTCGTCGCGGGTCTCGTGTTCGCGGGCTTCTTGCTCGCAGGCTTCGACGCGGCCTTCGCCGCTGCAGGCTTCGCCTTTGTCGCCGCGGGCTTCGCCTTCGACTTCGGGTTCTTTGCCGTTGCCTTCGCCATCGCTACTTCCTGTTCTCGAGGCAGACCTCGCTCGGTCCACCTCCTCGATGCACGCAT
>JACCYD010001020.1 GCA_013696695.1 Deltaproteobacteria bacterium
TGCAAGCTCGGCGCGAGCTTGCCTGCGACGGCGATCGGGAAGGACTGGCGCGGCTTGATCGGCGCCGGGCTGACCACCGAACGCACCGGCATCGAGCTCCAAACAGCGATCGCTGGGGTTCGCGTCGGGCTCAAGGAGGGCATCGCCGTGCACGTGCTCGGCCTCGAATTCGGTATCGATCTGTGGCCGCCGGCGCTGATCGTGCCGTTCGGCCCGGGCCGGATCGGATTCGCGGACCGATGAAGGCGCTGCTCGTGATCGGCCTGCTCGCCGGTGACGCCGCTGCGGATCGCTGGAGTCGCGCCGCCGATCGCGTGCAGGGTGGGGGCTATCTCCACTACGAGCTGTCGGGGTGGACCGCGCTCGATGACGACAGCGGGCGGATGACCACGCCCCGCGACAGCGATCGGCTCGTGCTCGCGGGCGTGCGGCTCGGCGGGTTCCTCGGCGCCGGTGCGACGGTCGGCTATCACGTCGCGCTCGATCTGTTCGCGGGCAGCACGCTGGCGAGCGGTGGTTTCGCGTACGACGTCGCCGTGTATCCGATCGGGATCGCCGCGCGGTTCGGGCCGACCAGCGTGCTCGCGATCGCGGCCGGGATCGGCGGCAGCGGTGCCGTCGGGACGATCGATGACGGTGCGATCGTGCCGGTGCAGGCGACGCTCGAGGTGGGCAAGAGCCTGCGGTTGATCGCGAGGGCACGTGCGAGCTACGTGCTCGGTGCAGCGGGGCGCCAGAGCGCAGCGCCGAGCGCGCCGTTCGCCGACGAATTCGACGCGACGCTCGGCGTGCGGCTCGGCAGGTACTACAAGCAGCACGGCTTCCCGACCGGAAATGGCTACTTCGTGGCGGCCGGGTATCGGGAGCAGCTCGGCACGCGGTTCCTGGGTGTGACGATCGGCTACTCGATCGATGTGGCGTTGCCTCGGCGATTCCTCGACGAGGATCGCCAGCAGCGATGATACCCCTCCCGATCTTTCGCTGCTGCGTAACAATCTAGGGGCGCGCGCGAGTAGAGTCGGCGAGTGATCCGCTGGCTCCGATTGATCGCGACCGCGACGGTGATCCTGTCGCTGATCGGGCTCGGCATCATCGCGGGGTTGTTCCTGGTCGCGAACAGCGGCTGGATTGCGGTGAAGATTCCGCCGTGGCTCGAGGGTGTGTTCGGAGATCGTCCGCACGAGATGTGGCTGCCCGCGCTGATCGGCGGCTGGCTGGCGTCGCTGATCCTGCTCGCGACGATCACGCTGTGGAGCATGTTCTATGTCTGGCGGCGCCGGCAGTACGAGTCGCTGATCAACCGGCTGGAGCGAGAGCTCGCGAAGCTCCGCAATCTGCCGTTCGTCGATCCGGCACCGCTCGAGGATCTCCCGGAGATGCCCAGTGTCGAGGCCGCGCGCGTGATGCGTCAGCTGGATGGCGGGGATGCGGATGCGGGGTACAAGTAGATGGGCGCGGCACTGATCCTGATGCTGGTCGGCTTCGGCGCGCTCGCGGCGGGCGTCTT
Source organism: Deltaproteobacteria bacterium (assembly GCA_013696695.1). GTDB lineage: Bacteria > Myxococcota_A > Polyangia > Haliangiales > Haliangiaceae > JABFXX01. Next base: position 1,508 of record JACCYD010001020.1, read on the forward strand.
GATCGGGCGCTACTACGTGCCCGACGATCGCCAGCTCCGCCGCACCGCGCGCCACAGCAAGGCGTACATGCGTGCGCTGTCGCATCTGATCGCGCGAGATCACGACACCGTCGTCAGCGAGCTGCGCGGCGTCGTCGAAGAGAACGTCGACGACGTCGAGCCGTACTTCGCGCTCGGCGCGATGTTCCGCAGCCGAGGCGAGCACGAGCGCGCGATCCGCGTGCATCAGGCCTTGGCGCTGCGCGAGCGCGACAAGCGCAAGCTCAAGCAGCGCGCGATGTTCGAGCTCGGCCTCGACTTCCGCGCCGCCGGGATGCCGCGTCGCGCGACCCGTGCGATGGAGCAAGTGGTGCTCGAGGAACCGTCACACGAGGGCGCGCTCCGCGTGCTCGCAGCGCTCTACGAGGAGCAGGCGCGGTTCAACGAGGCCGCAAATCTCCAGCACCGGCTCGGCAAGAAACGCGAGGAGGACACCTCGCAGCGCGAGCATCACCTGCTGGTCGCAGCGGCGCAGAGCGCGCTCGGCCGCGATGATCTCGATTCTGCGAAGCAACAGCTCAAGGCGGCGCAGAAGCTCGACGAGTCGGCGCACTTCTACGCGGCCGCCGCCGAGCTCGCGGCTGCACGCGGCAATCACCGCGGCGCGAAGGAGCGGCTCAAGCAGGCGCTGGTCGCCGATCCGGCGCTGGTGCCGCACTTGCTGCCGGGACTGATCGCGGCCGAGGAAGGCATCGAGAAATCGGCGAACCCAGGCCGCACGCGCGACGAGCTCGAAGAGGAAGAGCGCAGGTCGAAACCGATGGCCGCCGTCGATCCGGCGCTCGTCGCATCCCTCGAAGGCGATCAGAAGCAGCTGGCATTATCGGCGGCGGTTCCCCCGCCGGCGGGGGGCGAAACGGCCCTCGCATCCACCTCGGCTGCGACACCGGTGCGTGTCACCACCCCACCGCAAGGGCTACCACTGGTACCCGACGCCAAGCCCGGCGCATCGGTCGCCGACCGCGTGCTGTCGCTGCTCGGCGAGGTCGAGGCGGAGACCGGCCCGCGGCTCGAGCTCGCGCTGATCCGGGCGCAGCTCGCGCCCCCTGACGATGCCGCGCAACAGGTCGCGCTCGCGAAGGAGCTCGCCACCCGCTTTCCCGATGCGATCGCGGCACGCGTTGCCACGGCGCGCCTCGCGATCGAGGGTGGCGATCAAGCCGCGATCAAGACGGCGCTCGAGGTGTTCGTCGCCGACCAAGGCTCGCTCGCGTGGGCGATCCGCGGGCGCTGGCAATGCGATCACTGCGGCAACCGTCCCGGTCCGTTCAGCTGGCGTTGCGGCAGCTGCCGGCGGTGGGCCTCGCTGCGGATGGAGACCGGCATCGAGCCGCCTCCGATCGCGTCGCGCGAGCGCCGAGCGGCCGTGCGAACGCCGCGGCCCGAGGGCTTGCTCGGGATGTCGCCCGACGAATCGCTGCCGTCGGCCACGCTCGACTCGGGACTCTCCGATGACGAGATGACAAGCGCAGGCGTGCGCCGCTCGGTGCTCGGTAAGGTCGGTGGCTGGTTCTCGGGGGTGTGGCGGCGCGATCGCAGCCGCGCGTGATTGTGTTCTGGTATACCCGCCGCGATGCCGCCCGAGCCGCCCGGCCAGCCACCCACTGGAGGTGGTGATCCATCCGGCGGGGTGCCGCGCATCGATCCGACCGGCCCGATCACCACGACGAGCCGCACGCGCTCGGCCACGCTGTTCTCGTCCGACAATCCGGCATGGCGCTTCATCAAGCGCTGGGGGTTCCTCGTCGCGATCGTCCTGATCGTGATCTGGGGCCGCACGATCCTGCTGCCGTTCGTGTTCGCGGCGCTGATCGCGTACGTCCTCGCGCCGGTGATCAAATACATGAGCGAGCGCAAGGACGGCACGCACCGGATGCCGCGCGCGCTGGCGATCATCCTTTGCTACATCGTGTTCATCGGTCTGGTGACCGGCTTCATGTTCCTGCTGGTGCCGCGGCTCTCGACCGATGTCGCGCGCATCGGCAAGGAAGCGCCCGGTCTCTACAAGAAAATGAACGACCAGTGGACGCCCGAGATCGCGCGCTGGCTCGAGCAGAAGTTCCCGTCGCTCCAGGGCGTCAAGACCGCGCCGGAAGAGCCCGCGGTGGTGCCCGACGTGCCGTTGCCGCCCGGGACCGCGTTCACGATGACGCCGCTGCCCGACGGCCGCTTCGCGATCCAGATCCCGCCGACCGGCATCGATCTCCGGCCGCTGCCCGACGGTAGCTATCACGTGCAGATCAACGAGGACCTGCCCACAGCGCTCACCACCGAGGACAAGCTGCGCGCGTTCGTCAAGCAGGGGATGGCCGCCGCGCAGAGCAAGCTCAACGACCTCGTGCAGCTCGGGCAGTCGCTGCTGTCGAGCTTCATCAAGGGCATCTTCATGTTCTTCTTCACGCTGATGATCGCGGCATTCATGCTGCTCGATCTCGGCAAGGTGCACGGCTTCCTGCGCGGCCTGTTCCCCGCGAACGTGCGCGACGACTACGACGTGATCAAGGAAGGCATCGATCGCGGCCTGTCGGGAGTGATCCGCGGCCAGCTGTTGATCTGCCTGGTCAACGGCATCCTGACGTACATCGGCCTGCTGATCTTCGGCGTCAAGTACTCGCTGATCCTCGCCGTCGTCGCCGGCATGCTCAGCCTGATCCCGATCTTCGGATCGATCCTGTCGTCGGTGCCGATCGTGGCGGTCGCGCTGGTGTCATCCGAGGATGGCATCGACGTGTTCCGCGGCGTCGCGATGACGCTGTGGATCGTCGGCATCCACTTCATCGAGGCGAACCTCCTCAATCCGAAGATCATCGGCACCGCCGCGAAGATTCACCCCGTGTTCGTGATCTTCTCGCTGTTCCTCGGGGAGCACAGCTACGGGCTGGTCGGTGCGCTGCTCGCGGTGCCGATCCTGTCCGCGATCCAGGTCGTGTTCATGTTCCTCTACAAGAAGACCTGGAAGGAGTCGATGCGGCGCGGTGATACCGGGCCGATCACCCAGGTGCCCGACCTTCCCACGACGCGGTCGTGACGGTGATCGCGCCACCCGACACCTGCAGTTGAAGCGAGGGCATGTGGGTGGTACCCCCAGATCGATGCGCTTGCGTGTGGTGCTTGTTGGTCTC
>JACCYD010001039.1 GCA_013696695.1 Deltaproteobacteria bacterium
CGATCGTGGGCCGCGGCGGGGCCGCGATCAGCGGCGGCGGCGACGCGGGGGCGCCCGAGCCCTCGAGGAGTCCCGCGAGGTAGGGCGACAGGATCGCGAGCGTGCCGGTCTCGACCAGCAGCTCGAACGAGCGCCGGCAGGCACCGCCGCGCATCAGCCGATGGATCTCCTCGAGCAGGCGCGGCGGCGCGCACTTGCTGATCTCGCCGCGCCAGCGCAGCAGCGCTTTCCAGGTGGCTTCCTCGAAGCCAAACTCGAGGCGCGCGGCGAACTTGATCGCGCGCAGCATGCGAACCGGGTCTTCCTGGAACCGCACCTCGGGATCGCCGATCGTGCGGATCAGCTTGGCGTCGAGATCGGCGAGCCCGCCGACGTGGTCGATCACCTCCTCGCGCTCGACGTCGTAGAACAGGCCGTTGATCGTGAAGTCGCGGCGCCGCGCATCCTCGGTCTCGGTTCCGAACACGTTGTCGCGACGGATCAGTAGATCGTGATCGTCCTCGTCACGCGGGTTGGCCCGGAAGGTCGACGTCTCGATGATCTTCGAGCCGAAGAACACGTGCGCGAGCCGGAACCGCCGGCCGATGATGCGCGAGTTGCGGAACGTGGCCTTGATCTCGTTCGGGGTCGCGCTGGTGGCGACGTCGAAGTCCTTCGGGGTCCGGGCGACCAGCAGGTCGCGGACGCAGCCCCCGACCAGATAGGCCTTGTAGCCCGCGCGGTTGAGCTTGCGAACCACGCGATCTGCATCAGCGTCGATCCCGGAACGGTCGAGCGAAGGCATCGCTGCGCGCAGCCGTACCACGGGGGCTGATCACGTGACAAGTACGCGATCCTTCGTGCGCCGGCATAACCAACACACATGCCGCGCGCGTATGCATGACTGTGACCGGGGGAATGGGCACACAGCTTGCCTTCGCCGGGCCGAGATCCGACTACCCCACCGACCACGAAGAAGGCATCCAGGCCAACCTGGATATTGGCTGAACGTGGTCGACTCAGTGATCGCTTGTCCCGCTTCTCCCTACCCCTCGAAGCCACCCCGGTCGCGTCGCTGTTCGTCGATGCGAACGGTCTGATCCTCGAAGCGACCCCGGCAGCAAGCCGCCTGATCGGCGCTGTGGACGCGCAATCCATCGCGCAGGTTGCGCCCACGGTCATGTGGACCGCCTGCTTCGCCGCCGCCGCGACCGGCGAGATCGTGGAGGAAGCCTCGATCAGGGCGCGAGACGGGGAGCGCGCGGCCCGGCTCTCGATCACCCGCCACGAGATCGGCGGGGTCGACGTCGCCTGCGTGATCATCACCGAGCGACCCGAGGTTCCGGATCCGGGGCTCCAGCGGCTCGAGAGCCTCGGGCTGGTGGCCGGCGGCATCGCGCACGACTTCAACAACCTGCTGGTCGGCGTGCTCGCCGAAGCGAGCGCGGCGCGCGAGGAGGTCTCGCTCTCGGAGAGCATGCGAGAGGCGCTGCGCCGGATCGAAGCAGCGGCGCGGCGGATGTCGCAGTTGACGCGACAGCTGCTCGCGTTCGCGGGGCGCGCGCAGTTCGTCACCGTGCCGATCGGAGCGGACGATCTCCTCGGCGAGTCGCGCGATTCGCTCGGTCAGCTGACGCGTCCCGGAGTCTCGTTCGCGATCACGCCGGGCGCACCGGGCGCGGTGATCGAGGCGGATTCGCATCTGTTGCGCCAGGTGTTCGCGAATCTGGTGGCGAACGCATCTGACGCCGCGACTTCGAAGGTGTCGGTCACGACGCGCCTGATCTCGCGCGATACCGCGCCGTACTGGCAGCTCGAAATCTCCGACGACGGCGAAGGCATCGACGTCAGCGTGCTGCCGCGGATCTTCGAGCCGTTCTTCTCGACCAAGTCGGGTCACCACGGGCTCGGACTGTCGGCGGTGCACGGCATCGTTCGGCGGCTTGGCGGCGACGTCGAGGTCGATACCCACGGGAGCTCGCACCCGCAGCACGGCGCGCGGTTTCGCGTGCGGCTGCCGATCGTCGTGGGTGCCGCGCCTACCGCGCCCACCCGCCACACGTCGGAACCGATCTCGCCCCTCAAGCGTCCCGATCTGCAGGGTGTTCGCGCGCTGGTTGCCGACGACGAGCCGTCGGTTCGCGCGACCGTGAGGCGGTTGCTCGAGCGTCGTGGCGCGACGGTCGTGGTCGCGGCCGACGGCAGCGAAGCTGAAGCGCGGCTTCACGACGAGCAGTTCCAGCTCGTGATCAGCGATGTCGAGATGCCCGGCAAGAACGGTTTCGAGGTCCTCGCGATCGCACGCGGCACCCAGCGGGGAGCTCGCATCGTGCTGATGTCGGGCTACACCGAGAAGCTGCGCGGCTCCGGCAGCGAAGACGAGGCCGACGCGTTCCTCGAGAAGCCGTTTACCGCGAAGGGCCTCGACGCCATCGTCAACGAAGTGCTCAAGGGTCGCTAAAGCGGACGGAGGCGGATGCCGCCCCACGGATCGAATGCCGCGGGCGATTTGTCGTCGAGCACGAGCGCGTTCTCTCCGATCAGCGGCTGGTAACCGCTCGCGCGCACCAGCACGGTATAGGTGCCGAACGGCACGGGCTGCTTCATCTGGACCTCGCCCTGCGTGTTCGAGCGACCCCACGCGATCACCTGATCGTCGAGCCGGTTGATATCGATCGAGCCCGCGAGCACGCCGGGCTTGAGCACCATGACGAGCGCATCTCGCACCGGCGATTCGTTCGCGTGATCGAGCACGTGGGTCGCGATGCGGATGCCTTCCGCAGTCGCCTCGACCGCAGACGGCTGGATCTCGACGTCGGTGTGACCCTCGCGCGGCGTCCAGCCGATCGCGGCGATCGCGAGCAAGTCGGCCGCGGTCGCGAGCGGGCGCACGAGCCCGACCTGCTTGGTCTCGATCACGCCGCCGTTCTGCGACAGCTTGGTGCGCGACGCGGTGGCGATGCCGACCAGCCGGCCTTGATCGTCGACGGCGGGACCGCCCGAGTTGCCGTGCGTGATCGAGGCGTCGGTCTTGATGAAGTCGCGGCCAGCGGCGCCGTCCTGGCCAGTCCAGCCGCCGATCTCGCCGGTCGACAGCGTGAGCCCGCCGCCGCCGACATCGGGGAACCCGAGCACCCACAGCCGCTGGCCGATCTTCACGTCCGTCGCCTTCGCGGGCGCGAGCGTGGCCCAGATGCCGACGTTGCCCGGCGTCCACGTGCGGCCGTCGAGATTGGTGTCGCACTTGATCAGTGCGAGATCGAGCTCGCGCTGCAGCTTGCTGCGATTCGGGCGGCCCGCGCACTGGAGCTGCGGCGCCATGTCGAGCTGGCTGAATCGCCCGACGACGAACACGTCGTGGAGCCGGCCGTTCTTGTCGTGGATGACGTGATAGTTCGTCAGCATCGAGCCGTCGGCGCCGACGATCACGCCGGAGCCGCCTCCGCGCGCGACCAACCGGCCGTCGACCATGTCGGCGACCACGATCATCACCGTCGAGTCGAACGCCTTCGCCACCGGATCGGGATACGAGCGATGCGATGCGCCGCGGGTCTGCGGCACCAGCGGCAACGCGCTGCGCGAACCCGGCTTCTGCGGCACGCGCAACGACGGCGCGACCACCTTCTCGATCCGCGCGAGCTCGGTGGCGCTGCCGAACAGCGTGACGACATAGATCTGCTCGCGATCGACCGTCGCGTACTCGACGGCGCGATCGACGCGCGGCACGTCGCCCTTCTCCGGCGCGTGCGCGTACCGATACGCCGTGCGCAGCCAGTTCTGATCTTCGATCTCCTCGACGGTGCTCGAGTCGAGCGTGTAGAGCTCACCCCACCGCGTGCGGCGATCGAGCTCGAGACCGGTGACGATGTTCGTCCACGCCGGGCGCTTGTCGATGAAGATCTCGATCCGCGCGTTCGGATCTACCGACGACGTCAACGACGCGTGATACGCGCCATTCGCCTTCGGTGGCTGGCCCGTCGGATCGCGCGCGATGCGCGGCGGCCACGGCGGCAACCTCTCCGCCTTGAGCCACGCCTGCGAGTGCTCGAAGGTGAGGCCGCGCGCGATCGCTTCTTGATCCTGCTCGTGCTCGGGGAACACCACGTTCGGCGGCGTCACCATGCCGGTGTGGAAGCGGCCGGCGACGATGATGACGACGAGCGCCGCCAGCAACACGACGAGGTCGTGGCGGTGATAGTGCGTGCGCAGCTCGGCGAAGTCAGTGCTCGCACGCGCGCGCAGCTTCTGGATCGCGGCCGCGGCGATCTGCACCGGATCGAGCGGTCCCTCGCCGTCGCCTTCTCCAATCCGACGCTCGCGTGCCTCGACGCCTTGCGCTCCGCCCCGTGCCAGCGGCGCGTTCGCCTGCGACGCTGTTAGCGGGTCTCGGACCTCGCCGAGCGGCGGGTTGATCGCGATGTCTTCCGCAAGCGCGCGCAGGATGCGCTCGCGCTGCATGCGCACGGTGGTCACCGGATCGCCGGTCGAGCCGTCGGTCGCCGGTGGTGCGCCCGCCGAGGCTGTCGCCGCCGCCACTGCTGCGGCTGCTGCTGCACCTGCGGCCTGCGGTTGCACCGTGCTGATGCCGGCGGCTTGTTGCTGGCGCGCGGCTTCGATC
>JACCYD010001047.1 GCA_013696695.1 Deltaproteobacteria bacterium
GCCCATGATGCCGACGTGCTGGTTGAGGTAGAAGCCGCCCTGGATCGTGAACGCCGGACCGGCGGCCACCGTGCCGTCGGCCGAGCTCAGCGTGCCGGTGCCCGCGTACATGCTGAGGCTCGGGCCGGTGCGCCAGAGCGGCGCGCGCTCGAGCTGCGTCCACGGACCCTGATCGGGGCGAATCACGGCCTTGTCGGTCCACTCGGCCGCCGCGGGATCGATCCACGCGAGCGGCATGATCGTGTAGCCGCCGTCCTTGCCGATCAGATGCACCGGGTGCATCGGGTGGAGGCCGGCCCAGCCGTCGAACCGCGAGCCCTCGACACCGGCGACCACGAACAGGCCGATCGCGGCGAGCACGATGATCGCGATCGCCGCGGCCTTGCCATCGCTGCCGCTGCCACCACTGCCACCACCGCCGCCGATCTTGCCGCCGCGAATCCCGCCGCCACCGCCGTACGAGCCGCGGCTATAGCGCGGACCGGTGGAGATGTTGATCTGCGGGACGAAGATGATCTGGGTGTCGGGCCCGACGCGCTCGGTGGGGTTGGTGACCGTGCCGCTGCCGATCTCCTGGATCACGCGCACCTTCTGGCCGCGTTGTTCGGGGGGAGTTTGGGCAAGCCGCTGGAGCTCGCTCGGAGGGATGCGGTAGCTGTTTGCCGCGCAACCGCCGATCAGGAGTGCTGCCATGAGCACGCAAAGAAGACGCATGTTCCACAGTATCGCAGCAATCGCCGTGCCCGCGGAATCCGCCTGCGAAAACCCACCTGGCGTGAACCACACCACGTCACCGTCGACAGTCGGTGTTGCGATCGAGCCACAGTGAACGATCAATCCCCCGGCGGCGCCGCCCGCCCGCAGTCGGCGGTTAAGCTCGGGATGTGGATCTCGTCGATCTCGCGACGTGCGCGGATGACTTCGACGCCGAGGTCGCGCGGACCCCGAAGATCGACCGTTTCTGCTCGACGACCGCCTGGATCCTCCCGGCCTCGTCGGCGCTGATGCCCCCGCGTGCCCCGTTCACACTACGTGGCAAAGCCGGGTACTTCGCGGCGATGCGCGGAGTTCACGCGGCGGGGTTTCCATACATCGAGCCGGTCGAGCTAGCGTGGGGGCTGGCAGCACCGCTCATCGGTGCGGATGCCGATGCGCTGGTCGAGGAGGTCGTCGCGATGCTCGCCGGACGCCGCGACTGGCAGCTGGCGATCCTGTCCGGACACACGATCGATGGGCCGCAGCGCCGCGCACTCGAGCGCGTGTTGCCTCCGCGCTGGGAGCAGCGTCGCGGCACGCCGACGATCCGTCACGTCGCGAGTCTCGACGGTGGCATCGATGGGTTTCTCGCGCGGCGCTCGCGCGATCTGCGCAAGTCGATCCGCAAGAGCCTGCGTGCCGCCGAGAGCGCGGGTGTCGAGTTCGCGCACGTGCGCGCTGGGCCCGACGAGGCGATCGCGTTGTACGAGCGGATCCAGCGCGTCGAGGCACGCAGCTGGAAGGCCACCGATGGCGTCGGCATCTCGCAGGGCGCGATGCGAGCGTTCTACGCCGAGATGCTGCCGCGGTTGTGTGCGCGCGGCGAACAACGGACGCTGTTCGCGCGCTCCGGCGGCGAGGACATCGGCTACGTGCTCGGCGCCGTGTTGGAGGGCGAATATCGCGGCCTCCAGTTCTCGTACAACGATGCGTTCTCGCACCTCGGCGTTGGCGGCCTCCTCCAGTACAACCAGGTCGTCGCGCTGTGTGACGAGGGCGTCGGCCGCTACGATCTCGGCACCGAGATGGATTACAAGCGGCGCTGGGCTGAGGAGATCGTGGAGACCGAGATGCTGGTCCTCGTGCGTTGACCGTCGCGCAGACGAGTGAGTAACTCGAACCGATGAGGTTCGTTAGCTTCGGTCTCGCTGCCGCCGCCCTGGTGTCGTGCGGCGATAACATCACTCTTCCTCCCGGGGATCCGGGCGCGCTCGTCACCGTCGAGGTGTCCAGCCGCGTCGGCGTCTTGCTCGACGACATCGACGACGTGGCCGGTGGCGTCGGCGCGACGACGCGCGACCGCGTGGTCGCGGATCTGCTCGCCCGTCCCGAAACGTTCTGGCAGGCGCGTGCGGCGCTGCAGCTCCGCCTGACGACGCTGCGGCTGGTCTATCGCGCCAGTTATTACGATGAAGCCTCGGGCAAGAACGCGCTGCCGCTGCCGCCCGAAGAGGCGTGGACGATCACGGTGGCGGGCTCGCCGACGCGTCAGATGATCGACGGTCACGATTACGTCGCGATCGATTACACGTTCTCGAGCACGCTGCTGACCGGCGTCGACGAGCCGCGCGCCTCGGACTTCGCGCTCGGGCGCGTCGGTGGCTCCACGCAGGAAGACTTCGTGTTGCCCGTCGATCCGACGCTGATCCTCCAGCGCACCGGCTTCGCGTGCATGGACGAGGAAGAGTTCCCGCCCGACAGCGTCGATGCCGAGAACGCCTACGAGTTCTACGACGACTTCTGCGAGATCGAGACCGATCTGACGCGCGCATGCCACCTCAGCGACCTGCCAGCCGAGAACTGCGTCGACGCCGTCGATCGCGCGATCGGCCGCGTCGACACCTCGGTCGTGTTCACGCGCATCGCCTGGGATGACGCCACTGCAGACGAGTTCCGCGTCAACCCGATCATCACGCCCGACGCGCCGGATCTCAAGGTGCTGACCGAGGGCTACCAGAGCCTGTCGAACAACCGCGTCGTCTATAAGTACTTCGCCCCGAACGATCCGGACGAGTGCGCGCTCAACGAGGAGCCCGCGTGCGTCGGTGGGCCCGGCTGGCGGCGCCTGCTGACGTTCGATTCGATCGATCACAACGTCGGTGGCAAGCCGCTCGACATTGGCCCCGTCGATTACTTCGTCGAGGGGCTCGGTGGCGAGCTCATCGATCACAACGTTTACACGCTGTCCGCGTGCCACAACCACTTTCACTTCCTCTACTACGGCGACTTCGGCTTCGGCTCGGGCACGAATCAGAAGGTGCAGAAGAACGGGTTCTGCATCGAGAGCACCGGGCGGCTGTCGAATCACGAGCTGTCGGCGCTGCACACCGAGCGGAGCTGCGAGAACCAGGGCGTCGATCCGGGCTGGGTCGATCTCTATTCGGCCGGCCTGACCTGTAACTGGGTCGACATCACCGAGGTCGACACCAGCACCGGCGCGCTCACCGACACGCTGTTCTTCCAGTCGAACCCCGATGGCTTCATGTGCGAGGGCGAGCTGGTCAAGCAAGAGGACGGCGATCAGGTGTTCGAGCCGACCGACTTCACGAGCCCCGCCGGTGAGCCGGTGGATCGCCCGGTCTGCGATGTCGCCGAAGGCACCGAGGACAACGATCGCGGCGAGGTCTCGGTCACGATCCCGAAGGTCGGTGGCGCGATGTCGAGCCCGTGCAGCGACGACCAGCAGCTCGGTCCGCAGCGCAACTGCGGCTTCACGCAGCAGACCAACACGACCAACTCGCTGCTGCTGACCTGCAACCCCGCCGGTGGCGCCAACGACACGATCCGCTGCAACGGCGGCTCGGTCGGTGCGCAGCCGATGATCGTGCGCATCTGCGAGGGCAGCATCGCGCTCGGCGCCGGAACCGATTGTTCGTTCGGCAGCGACAACATGATCTCGCAGACGGTCGTGACGAACCCGGCCGGGAACACGGACATCACGTTCGCCTGTCCCGGCGCGCGTGACACCACGGAGACCGGCGGTCGGATCGCTGTCTACACCGCGCCGCTCTACGAAGCCGACGGTCCGGCGGCCGGCTTCATCTGCGACTGACCGGCGCGGGCCTTGGCCAGCCGCCGCCACAGCGCGATCCATCGCGCGTAATCGCGGGCGGCTAATCCGAGCGCGCTCGGCGCCAAACCCCGCGGGCGCGTGAACTCGAGCGGCACGCCATAGCTCCGCACCGGTCCGCCGTCGTAGGTCGGCAGCGGATCGGGCACGAACGGCAGCTGCAAGCTGATCAGGGGCGCTCCGGCGCGGATCGCCTCGCTGACGTGGCGCAGGATCAACGCGGCCTCGGCCGTGGTCCACGCGCTGCGGTTCGTCATCTGCAGCCGTCGCCGGTAGATGTTACGGCCGTTGACGCGGAGCTCGAACGTGCGGTTCCGGTAGTGGAGATCGTAGTCCGACGCATCATGGGTCAGCACGTAGTGCACCGGTCGCTCGGACCTTGCGACGAAGGGCAGCGTCGGCGCCTCGGGCAGCGCGCACGGGAAGCTGAAGTAGGCGGCGAGCAGGAGGTAGCGCTCGAGCGCCTCGGGATCTTGCAGCGCCTCGGTGGTCTCGCGGTGGTGGAGCACGATCAGCTCGCCGCGCGGATCGTCGTCGGCGAGGAGGAGGTCGGCGAGCACGAGCTGGGGGCCGGCATCGAGCGGCTCGGCGGAGATCGCGACCTGCAGGGCGATCGATTCGCTGACGCGGCCAGCTTCGGGATTACCCGCGAGTGGCGCAGCAGCGTCGACGCCGAACACCGCCGGAGCGGCGGGCTCGGGCGCTTGCTCGCTCGGCGCGAGCGCGCTCGGCGCGGGTGCGGGCGCAGGCTCAGGCG
>JACCYD010001049.1 GCA_013696695.1 Deltaproteobacteria bacterium
GTGCGGTCCTCTTTCCAGGCCGTCCCGTACCAGAACGCGGGGGCTTGCATGATCGACCGTGTATCATGGTGGGGCTGCATGAGGATGAAGCGCGCCACGGTCGCCGGCTACGTGCTCGGCCTGTTCATCGTGTTCACGATCTGCCCGGTGCTCGAGGTGATGGCGCAGGAGGCCGGCGAGGTGGATCCGAACGCGCCGCCCGCCGCGGCACCGGCCGCCGAGTCCCAGGCATTCAAGCACCTGGCCGGCTACGTCCTCTCGATCGCCGGCACGTTCGTGGTGCTCGCGATCGTCATCCACACGCTGTCGAAAACCCTCAAGTACGACCAGGCCCGGAACGCGATCATCCATCTCTTGCGATCGAATCCGAACCAGGCCGAGCTGCAGTGCACGACGTTGCCGCATAGCTTCTACGAGGCGATCGGTGCCTCACTCAAGGCCGGCGGGATGGCCGCCAGCACCCAGGATGCCGCGATCATCGCGCAAGCCACGGTCCCGACGTTCGACGCGATCGGCGCGTCGGTGATCCAGCACTGGAAGGGGCTGGTCGGCAAGGCCAAGCTCGCCACCGCCGCCGCGGTGGGCGCGATCATCCTCAAGCAAGGCCCGTTGACGATCATCCTCGGCCTCGCCGCGGTGGGCGGCCTGTTGTGGTTGATGGTCTACAAGATGGAGGTCGACCGCTCGATCTTCCGCGCCAAGGTCGAGGTCCTTCCCGAGGTGGATCGCGCGCTCGTCGAAGGCCGCTACTACGTCGCACCGCCCCCATAGGTCCCGTGCTGCCTCCCGCGCCCAATCCGTTCCTCGCCGGCAAGGCCAAGCCGATCGTCGTCGGTCATCGCGGCGTTCCGCACCTGCACCAGGAAAACACGCTGGCCGGATTTCGCCGCGCGGTCGAGCTCGGCGTGCCGGCAATCGAGCTCGACGTCCGGATCACGAAGGATCGGCGCGCGGTGTGCGTCCACGATTCGAACCTCAAGCGCCTGACCGGCCTGTCGGGCGAGGTCATCGACCTGAAGTGGGATCAACTGTCGCGGCTGCGCGTATCGAAGCACCTCTCGATGGGCATCGACGCGTTCGGCAACGACGTGGTCGCGAAGTACGATCGCGAGGAGCCGATTCCGCTGCTCGCCGAGGTGCTGTCGGCGGTCGCCACCAAGGTCGTGGTCAACGTCGAGATCAAGATCGAGATGCCGCGCTGGTGGCGCGTCGAGGCGGCCGAGATCGTGGCGCAGGTGATCGCCGATACCAAGGTCGAGCATCGCGTGATCGTGACCTCGTTCGATCCGCGTCTACTGGTGTCGACGCGACGCGCGCACCCCGACATCGCGGTCGGGTTCTGCTTCGACGACACCATGCTCGACTTCACCAACGGGCTCCTCGATCGGCTCCCCGCCCTGCCCTTCGAGCTCCACAAGCACCACCTCCATCACCGCGGCCACAACGCCAGGCGGCTGCTCAACCGGTTGCTCGAGACCAACTTCGCGAGCTGGTTGCTCGGCACCAGCGTCGTCGGCGCCGAGCACACGCTGGTCGGCCGCGAGACGGTGCGCGCGCTTCACAAGCGCGGCATCGCGATCGGCACGCACACCTTGTTTCCGCTCGGCTCGTCGACCGGCAAGCCGATCGCCAGCTCCGCGGCGAGCATCGAGGAGGTCAGGCGCCTCGTCGAGCTCGGCGTCGACTGGATCGAGACCGACGATCCCGCGCGCCTGATGCCGCTCGTCCACGGAGCTTGACGAGCAAAGCGAAGTCATAGGAGTGCTCGCCCCTAAGGCAACGCGACTGTCGGGCGAGAACGTGCGGTGTCAGTGCGAGGTCGCCGCGCCGGTGAGCGCGAGCCCGTGCATGCAGCGCTCGATCGCGGCCAGCACCGTCTCGGCGAGTGACGTGTCGACGCCGAGCAGCGGCAGCGCACCGTGGACCTCCCAGATCCGCGTCGGCATCAAGCGGCCCGAGCCAGCATCGATCGCCGCGCCGATCGCGCGTGCCCGTGCCGCCGCGTCCTCGCGATCGCCGAGGGCAATCGCCGCGGTGAGTGCGGCAGCGGCAGCCGGACGTCCGCACAGATCCGGATCGCAGCCGGTGGCGCACCCGAGCTCCGCGACGAGCGCGGCATGCAGCGCTCGCGGATCGTGCTCGGCGCGCCGGGCCTTCGCGAACAGCTCGCGCGCGCGCTCCTCGCGTCCCGCCGCGCGATGAAACGCCGCCTGCAGCAACGGACCCGCGAGCTGCCGATACACGCACACCGGTTCGCTGAGGCCGGTGCGATGCGCGTAGTCCTCGACCGCAACGATCGCTTCGTCGGTGCGCCCGAGCGCATGCAATGCGAACGCGCGGGCGGCATCCTCCGGGCGACGCGCCGCTTCGGCGACAGCGAGCGCATCGGCAGGACGGCCGAGCGCGAGCAGCGCGTACGTCTGCTCCTCGATCTCGGTCCACGCCGCGAACAGCGCGGCGCCGCGTCGCCACACCTCGAGCGCGGCTTCGTACTCGCCGAGCTCGTAGAGCGTCTCACCGAGCTCGTACAGCGGCGATTCGAGATCCGCGCTGTTGACCACTTCCGCTGCACGCTCGAGACACGATCGCGCCTCGGCAAACTTTCCGCGTTGATTGAGGATCGCGCCCTCGGCCCACCACGCAGCTCGCTTGGCGGTGTCGTCGCCACGCAGCCGGGCCTTCGCGAACGTGCCGAGCGCGGCGTCGGTGCGCCGCATCTGCCACTGCGTGCGGCCCTGCTCGATGTACGCCCAGCCGACGACGTTGGCGACCTCGTCGTCGTCCTCGTTCGCGCCGTGCTCGATCGCCAGCTTGAACGCGGCGAGCGCCTCGTCGTAGCGGCCGAGCTCGCGCAACGCACGCCCGTGATGGCGATGCGTCCACGAGTTGTCATCCTCGTACGCGAGCGCGCGCACGCAGGTTTCGCGCGCCTCTTCCCACCGCACCAGCGAGTCGAGCGCCTCGATCCGCGTGCGAAACGTGTAGATCGAGTCCTCGTTGACCTTGTTCTTGAACAGCTTGATCGCGGTATCGAGCGGCCCGAGCGCTTCCTCGGGGCGCCCCGCCCACACCATCGCCTCGGCGAGCTCCTCCCAGCAGCCGCGGTGCGCCTTGTCGTCGCCGGAGTACTGGAGGTGGTGCTCGATCTCGGGCACGGCCTCGGCGGAGCGGTCGATCTTCTTGAACAGCAGTCCGAGCCGCCCCGATTCGTGGGCGTTGTCGTCGTCGGACCAGTGCGCCGACGTGAACATCCGGAGATGAGCGAAGCGGCGCCCGTGATCCTTGAGCCAGCCTTCGGACTCGTCGTCGTCCCACATCTCCGCCGCGCAGAACCCGAGCGACTGCAGCTCGGGCAGTAGCGGACTCTCGACCAGCGCACGCAGCAGATCCCACGTCAGACCGTGCGGCCCGAACACGCCGAGGTGGCGCAGCTTCGGGAACACGTCGCGCTTCAGGATCGGTGCGAAGGCATCCGCCGTGATCCGATCGTCCATGCCGTGCAGCACCAGGCGCTCGAGATCGGGCGATAGCGTTTCCGCCAGCGAGCTCACCAGCTTGATCGACGACATCTTGCGCGAGGCCAGCTCGACATCTGGTAGATCTGCGAGCGCGAGCCGCGCCGAGCGTGGCTTGGTCGTCAACACGCCGAGACCGGTCAGCCCGGGGAGCGCCTTGCGAAGCTGCTCGATCAGCGGGGCGTCGATCGGGCCATTGCCGATGCCGAGCCATCGCACCGGCCGACCGGCCACCAGCTCCGGTAGCAAGCCGAGCTGTCGGCTCGGGCTCCACTCGGCGTTCCAGATC
Source organism: Deltaproteobacteria bacterium (assembly GCA_013696695.1). GTDB lineage: Bacteria > Myxococcota_A > Polyangia > Haliangiales > Haliangiaceae > JABFXX01. Next base: position 3,805 of record JACCYD010001049.1, read on the forward strand.
CCGCGCAGATCGAGCCCGCGGAGGGCGATCAGCTCGCGCTTCTCGATCAGCTCGCGCAGCTTGGCGCGCGGAAACTTGTCGGCCGGCGAGCGACCGTCGATGTCGACGTGCTCGACGAAGCCGAGCCGCCAGGTCAGCCGGACGACGTAGTCCTTGTCGAGCCGTTCGCGCAGCCGCTTGCCGGCCGCGAGCTCGAGGGCGCGCACGCGACCGGCGGCCTGGACATCCCCGGCGGCTGCGAGAAACGCGAGCGCCAGATGCTCGCCGCGCGCGTCGCCGGCTTCTTGCAACGCATCGGCGTAGACGCGACGCAGCTCGAGATCGTCGGGCTCGCGGACGATCGCTGCCTCCAGCTCACCGATCGAAAGCACGCGCAGATGGTAGCGCTAGCGGCGCTTGAGAGGAGCGAGCTGGACGCGTGGATCGCGGCGGTCGAACAGCACCACCCGCGCGCCGACCCGCGCCAGCACCTCGTCGGTCGCGGTCTCGTACTTCACCCCGAGGGTCACCGCGATCGGCCGATCGTTGACCGCGAGCACGACATGCTCGAGCGACGCTTCGGCGCGCAGATCGGGCTTCCAGCCGTCCTTGCTGTGCCAGACCTCGCCGCCCTCGATCTCGAAGTTCGCGAGCGACCGGCCGTTCGCCCTCTCGAGCCGCACGTTCGCGATCAGCGACGTGAACGGCGACACCGTGTGCTGCGTGAGCGTCATCTCGTCGCGATCGGCGTCGACCTCCCACTTCGCGACCGGTCCGAACGCGATCCGCCGGCGAAAGTCGCGCGACCGCGACAGGTCGAACAGCGCCGCCGTCTTGACGACGCCGATGCGCACCTCGGTGGAATCCGGCTTCCACTCGATCCGCCCGGCCTCGGCGAAGCCACCGACGTCGAACGGGAGGAAGATCTTCTTCGGCGTCCCGAGTGGGATCACGATGTGACCGTCGCGCGCGTGGCGGACGTAGCGCCCGCGATAGAGCGCGCCGCTGAAGCGATCCTCGAAGGTCGCGTGCGTGACGTCGAGCATCTGATGCTCGAGCTTCCACACCAGATCCGGTTCGTCCTCGAACGTCACGACGTGGCGCAGCGCGAGGCTGCCGCCAAATCCCTCGGAGCCGGCGGTCACGCTCAGGCGGTTTCCGAGATCGAAGCAGGTCGCGAACCGGCCGCCCGAGCTTGTGATTCCGGTGCACGACTCGGCGCGGGCCTCGCTCGCCAGCAGTAGGCACGTCGTCGCGGTGACGGCCGCGAGCGAGAGCTTCATGGTCCCGCGGGGCGAGGGGTTGGATCGCGCGGCGGTGCCCAGAGGCTGAAGCGCAGGCCCGCGTCGGCGACGAACGCCCACTGATCCGGCACACCAAAAATATCATCGCGCTTCTCGCCACCCGCGGCGAGCTTGATCGACAGCGGCTGATCGTTGATCGCGAGGATGATCGCCTCGTAGCTCAGCTTGGCCTTGAGGCGCGTCGCGAAGCGCTGGCTGCTGCCCTCGACCGAGTTCTGGAAGGGAACGAAGTAGCGCGGTGCCTCGTGGGTAAACTCGAACTTGACGTTGTGAAAGCCGTCGTCATCGACCTGGGCGTCGATCTCGAAGGCCGAGCTCGGCACGAGCGCGGAGCGATAGCCGGTGCCGTCGGTGTGCTGACCTTCGAGGCCGATGCCGCTGCGCACCCGCACGAACGAGTTGAGATCCGGCGACTGCCAGAGATCGAGCGTGCCCTGCAGAGTGGCATGCTTCCAGATCGTGGAGTGACCTCCCTGCGACGGGTGGATCTCGAGGCCCCCAGCCTCGGTCCACAGACCGAGGTTCAAGTGGAGATCGTGGCGCTGGGGCTGGCCGACGAACGTCGTGAGGCGGAGCAGTGGATCGAGGAACCGCCTCGACACGTCCCAGTGCGCGATCGTGATCTCGGCAGAGAAGGGCTCGACGTGGACCTCGCCGTGAACCAGGCGGATGCGGTGCATCGTGGGCGTGGCGCCGTCGCTGAGCTTGTTGAAGCTGAGCAGGCCGAAGTCCACCGAGGTGCGCTTACTCTCGAGCGGGTTGTCGAGGATCTTCTGCGGCGTATACGCGGCCCCGAAGAAGATGCGCTTGCGAAGATCGAAGTTGACCTGGAGGATGCGACCGCGCTCGTCGCGCAACCAACCGTACGGCGCGTCGACGCGACCCTGCACGAAGCTGTAGCCGCTGGCCTCGAGCTTCTTGCGATCGAAGTCCTGGTCGATCTCGCAGTCGCGGGCACGCTCCAGCGGTTTCGTCCGCCTTCCGGACGAGCTGAGCTCTTCGTTAGCGGCGTAGATGCAGACTTTGGCGGCCGCATCGCACTGGATCCGCCACACCTTGCCTTCGGTGTCGCGACCGCAGATCACCGGCTTGTCGGGAGACATGGCCGGCAGCAGGCCGCCGGAGTCCGCCGCCGCCAGTCGAGGTAAGCCGATCCCCATCGCCACGAGTGCGAGTGTCAACGAACGAGTCATGTCCGCGGACCGGAGTGCAATGCTCGAACCACGGATCGAATTGTGTAGTTGTGTTGGTTGAGCGAACGGCACCGTGCCGTCTCGCAACACGTGTTGTTCGCGAGCCACGGATTTCGGCACGCTCAGGTCTCGGTTTCCAGCAACTCGGCGGTGAGGTGCACATCGTCACCACCCACTTCGAGACGCAGCGGCATTCGATCATCCGACGCGCGCAACCAGATCGTCACGCTGACCTGGACATCGCCGCGAAGCCGGCAATCGATCCGCAGCGCCTTGGTGCCGCGCAGATCCTCGACGATCGGCCGCGCGACATCGATCCGGAAGACATCGCCATCGTGCACGACGTAGAGGAACCCCGCGTGCGCATCGGGATGGACCCACGCGCGAATCACACCGAGAGCCGAGTGCAGCGTGTGCCCGAGATTGCCATCCGGCACCGTCCCTACGCGATCTGCCGTCGAGTACCGTGAGCCGACGAACTGCACCTGGCTGCGCGAGGTCTCGCCGTCGATCTCGACCACCTCGCTCGCCGAGCGAGCGGAGCCGCGATCGATCACGGTCACCAGCTCGTGGCGCACGCGTGCGAAGGTCGACACCAGCTTGCTGGTCTCGAACCGACTGCGGATCTCCCGATCATCGACGACGAGCTCGGCACGTCCGATCGTGAAGCCCTTGGCGATCACGTTCCACGTCATCGTCTCGCCCGGCAGCATCATCACCGCAGGCACCCGGATCGACGTCAGCGGCTGCGCGCGGACGAGCTCGGGTAGGGACTGCTTCTGGTGAAGAGTGGGCTCGCACGCCGCGAGCACGATCGGGATCAAGAGGGCACGCATCGCTGCGGGCAACGCAAGAACAGCGCCAGCGAGCTCCGGCGGCAACTTCGCGAAATCGGCCGACGCCGCGCGACCTCCCACCGCCGATGTCGTCCGTGGAATGGCCTGCGCGAGCTCCGCGTTGCCTTCCGATGGCTCGATCGCTGGGTGTCGAGTGCGAGTCGGGGAACGTCGCTCTCAGAATCAGAGACCAGAAACCAATCTAATCCTCTCAAAGATTGGCGTGCGTCAGGCTCATTCGACCGGATGACTCGACCGTCTGGATCACGATCGACCGCCTTTCCGACGCATCGTCGAGCTCGACATCCAGCGTCCACCGCTCAGCGTCGCCGCATAACGCGCGCCGCATTGTCGTGCCATCCGGCGCCGTCCAGAAACCGATCACCTCGGTCGCCACTGCGGTGACTTCGACATGAGCGAACCGCGCATCGCGCGATACCGCAACCACCGCCGTCGACACCAGCGAACCGATCTCGAACGGCACCGTCGCCGCGGCATTGCCCGCGAGGTCGACCGCCTCCGCGTACATCACCGCGTGACCGACCGGCTCCGCGATCGTGAACGTCGTGATCCCCGAGAACGTGCGGCACTCGACCGTGCCATCACCACACACCACCGTGAACGCCGTGCGCTCGTCGCGATAGGTCAGCGACACCGAGCCGATCGCACTCGCATCACTGGTCTGCACGCGCACCGCGGTCATCCCCGGGCGCGCCGCGCCGAGGCCGAGCTCGATCACCGGCGCTTCGCGATCGCCGCCGCGCGCCGGCCCGAGCTTGTCGAGCAGCACCTGCACCGTGTTCTGCGTCTCGCGGCCACAGATGCACGGCCGCTCGGCGTCCTCGCCACACGCACCATCGACATCCTGGAACGTGCGCTTGCCGGAGAACGGCAGGTAGCTCGTCAGGTCCGCGGCGAGTAGCTGATGGTCGACGCCGAACGCGTGCGCGATCTCGTGCGCCGCGATCTCGCAGCTGCGCTGGACGTCGCTGTTCACGGTTTCGGTGAACACGAAGGCGACGGCGTTGTCGATCGTCGTGCACGAATTCGAATCGAGCGGGGCGATGCCGCGCGTCTCGGCGCCGAGGCCGAGCGCATCACCGCTGCCACCGAACATCGCCATCACGTAGCTGCCCGCAGCAGGCCGGCGATCGACGATCTCGACATCGAAGCGCGCGTAGGCATCGCGCACGCAGTCGACGACGGCGCTCCATTGCGTGTCGTCGAACGCGGCGCGGGGAACGACGAGCTCGCTGACCTCGTGGTTCTTGATGATCGACGACGTGTTCGCGGCGGCGTTCTCGGTGCCTGCCTGGATCTTGCCGCCGTCTCGGTTCAGGTAGATCGTCGTCGCGGCGCCGCCGCTCGCAGGCGCGGTCACGCCCGGCTCGACGAGCGCGCAGGTGCCGGGTTGCGCCGGATCGGCACAGCTCGCAACACACAGCGCCAGGACCAGGAAACGACCCACGGGGGTCGGTATCGCAAGCGGATAGCCAACCCCGTGTAGAGGTAACTACGCGACCGAACGAGGAGTTTCCCCGCTCGACCCTGGCGCGCGAGATGGTCTGGAAGCTCGACTAGCCAGTTACTGGACCGTGCACGTCATCGCCGCGGCGGAATCGTCGGGGAACACCGGCGCCGAATAGAGACTCACCTTGCCGCCCGGCTCGCTGGTATCGCGTGCCAACGGACAGGTGAACTTCACCTCGGTGCCGCCCTTGCTGACCGCCGCCGAGGTCATCGCATCCTGGAACGTGCACGCGGTTCCGACGCCAAGCAGGCTCGAGAACTCGCAGATCCGCGCGACCTGCGGCTGCGCGTTGTTGCCCTGCAGATCGCAGCGCAGGGTCACCGTCGAGCCCGGCAAGCAATCGAACCTCACCTGCTTGTCCTCGAAACCGCAGTTGCGGAGCGGACCGATCTGGCCGCGATCGCACGGCCGCGTCACGAAGCTGCCGCCCGATTGCGGCAGCGTGACGTCGTACGTGCCGCCGTTGTTCGCGTCCCAGTTGTCGAGCTGCTCGCAACCCGCCTTGTGAACGACGTCGCCACCCGCGGTGAGGAACTCGGTTGGCTCGAACACCGGGTAACCCTGGTCGTCCAGGATCGGCGTGCCTTCGCACAACAAGCCATCGGGGTTCGACGTGAACGACAACGGGTGCGTGACTTCCTTGTTCGAGGTGTCGATCGTCGTGACGTCAACCCACTGGCACTCGAGACCGGCCTTGTACTGATCGGCCCAGCTCGCCTCGACGCCCTGATAATCGCAACCGCCATACGGGTTCGTCAGCGGCCCGAACTCGTGG
>JACCYD010001086.1 GCA_013696695.1 Deltaproteobacteria bacterium
ACATTGGGTTGATCACAGGCCCCCTCGTGACCGAGACCATCATCGCGATCGACGTCCGGCCGTCGACGAACGAGCTGTGGCTGCTGACGCGAGATCCGATCGGTGTTGGCAGGCTCTACATCGTGAACACCGGGACCGCCGCAGCGACGCTGACCGCGACGCTCGACGACGATCCGCAGGACACCACGGCGCCCTACAGCTCGCTGTCGCTCGCGGTGAACTATGGCCTCGACTTCAACCCGCTCGGTGCGGTCGCGCTGCGCATCCACGGCAGCGACGGATCGAACCTGCGCCTCGCCACGCCGACCAACGGCCTGGTCACCACGGACGGCGCGCTCACCATCCCCGCCAGCCCCGACATTGTCGCGGCCGCCTACACCAACAGCTTCCTGGCCCCGCCTGGCGTCACGCTGACGACGACCCTGTTCGGGATCGATGCGGTCACCGGCTCGCTGTACACGCAGAACCCGCCGAACAACGGCACGCTCAACCTGGTCGGAGCGCTGTCGGCCGCGTTCACGTTCGACGCTAGCGGAAGCTTCGACATCGCGGGCGGCAACAACGGGCTCGCGCTCGCGATCCTGACCCGCACGATCGGAAACCCGCTCGCACCGGAAGCGTTCTCTCGGCTGTTCCGCGTGAACCTGACAACGGGTGCAGCGACGGAGATCGGCACGGGCATCGGAGGCCCACCGGTGCGCGGCCTCGCCATTCGCGTTCGCTGATCAGCGAATCTCGATCTTCCACGCGCCGTGCATCGTGTCCTCGCGGACCTCGACGCGCGGCTGACCGTCGCGGAAGATCAACACTGGCTTGCCGTCCTCTTCGCTCGGCCTCGGCGTGCCCCACTTGTGCGTGAACAGCTCGAGCAGCTGATCGCGCGCTTCGGGGTGTGCCTTGAACGGGATCGAGAACGTCAGCTCGCGAATCCGGCCACCCGCGACATCGAGCGCGATCCGCGTGGCCTGCCGTTCCCACTCGGTCGGCAACAGCGTCAGCGTGAGATCGCCACGCGCCGCTACGGCGATCTGCCCTTCGAACTGCTTCTTGACCTCGTCGACGGTGAGCCCGAGGACGGGCACTGCATCGACGACATCGGGTTGCTCGCCGAACATCTGCGCGACGGGCAGGTATTGATCGAATGCGAGATCCTGGCTCGAGCCGAGCGCGGGCCGCAGCGTCGCGCGCCAGCCGGTCGAGGGATCCGGCCACACCAGCACGTTCTTGCCGACCGGCTCGGTGGCTGGCAGACCCGGGCCCCACGCCTCGGCGATCAGCGCGCGCGCGGTCGCCGGCAGGTTGAGATAGATCGCGCGGATCGTTCCGCTCTTGTCGTCGATCGCGACGAACTCGCGCACGCCGTCGACGCGGGTGGGCACGCCCGCGCGTACGTCGACCGGGCCAGGCGCGAGCTTCCTCGCGTCGGCGACCTTCATCCCGAGCCGTAGCTTGACGAGCTCGCCCGGCGGCACGACGTGCGCGCCGAACAACTCGGACGTCAGCACGTGATACGGCACGTACTCGACGACGCAGTTGCGCTCGAGGCAATCGAGCTTCGCCTTCCAGCCGGTCGACTCGCTCGCCCACGTGATCTCGGGCTGACCGAGCGAATCGCGTGTCAGCTGCGGATCACCCCAAACGCGCTGCAACAGCTCGCGCGCGCCGTTGCCCGACACCACGGCGACGATGCTCGCAACCGTTCCCGAATCGACGCGAACCTCGAGCTTGACGTCGGACACGCCGGAATCGAGCACCAGCTGATCACGCACGGCGCGTGGATCTTCGCGCAGCCCGGGCACCAGCTTCTTCGCCTCGGCCACGCTCATGCCGGGCTGCACCTTCGCGAGGCCACCGGGCGGCTCGATGCGAGGACCAAAAAACTCCGTGGTCGCAGCCGGGGCGGCGTTGCACGCGCTGAGCGCGAGCACGACGAGACCGGACCGGCACTGCATCCTCTATTGATGCCCCGCCTCGTCGAAAATCACAATTCCGACGAAGCTTCCCTTTCACCGCGTGGGGCGGATCGCCCCGCGTCGCTTCGGGCGTTTCTCCCACGACATCATGACGCGCATCGCCAGCTGATCGTCGACGAGGCGAAGATCGACCGGCTTGTTGTCGAACGCCATCTCCGACAGCGCCCCGGCGAGTCGATGGATGCGTTGCTGGAGCTCGACGTTGTCGGGATCGTCGGTGTGGATCGCGACCACCGGGCGTGCGGGCTCGAAGTTCTCGTCGCGCGTCACGATCGCGTACATCACGTCGGCATCGTCGTCGTACTCGAGCATCACGGCGCCCACGCGCTCCGCTTCCTCGCGTGTGCCGCCATCGCGATAGACGACCATCGTGCCGTCCTGCGCGAACACGGGAGGCTCTTTGCGATCGCTCCATCGGTAATCGGCAGAGACCTTGCCCTCGAGGTCTCCGATCCTGAGATCGACCGGGGCTTCGCCGAGAGCGCGAGATAGATCGAACAGGTAGCCCTCGTACTGCAAGCTCTCGAGCGGAGTTGGCGCGTCCTCCCCGTAGATCTCGACCCTGGTCCGGAGATCGCGTTCGATGGCAGCGGTGTAGTTACCGGCGCCGAGCTTGTCGGTGAGCACGCCGCGGATCGCCCGCGCGTCCTCCTCGCTGACATTGCGGTACTGGATGCTGTCGTCGCCGACCACGAGCGTGCGCAGGCGGTTCTGGAACGCGTAGCGCGTGATCGGACGGGCGAGCTCGTCCATCAGTACGACATCGACCTCGTCGCCGCCGAACGCGCGGCGCGACACGTCGTCGGCGAGGTCACCGAACTCGCGAGCGATCTTGCGATCGCGGACCACGTCCGGCTTGACCGCGAACGACACTACCCAGCGGGTGCCATCGCGATGCAGCTGCACGCTGTACGCGTCGTCGAAGTATTCCATCTCGACGAGTGCGTCGCGGAGCCGCGTCGCATCGGCCTCGGTGACGCTGTCGAGATACGACACCTCGCCACCACCGGGCACCGGGACGCTCGGCGCCCGGATCAGCAGCGCGTAGCCGACGGCGAGCGTGAACACCACCGCGCACAGGATCGCGAGGCACGTGACGCCCGCTGCGATGACATAGCCCCACGACGTCTTGCGGCCGCCGAGGCTGGTGTGCCGATCGAGCTCGCGCCCCTGGACGGCGCGCGCGACGAGCACGATCGCGGGAATCGACGCGAGCGAGAGCACGCCGGGCAGCTTGTCGATCACGGCGAACGCACACAGCATGGCCGTCCACACGACGCCCATCAGGAGCATCAGCCACCCGGTGCTCGAGCCGAGCTTTTTCGCGTTGCGCGAGAGCAACCAGCAGCCGGCGACCGGCGTGCCGATGAACGTGGCGAGCGCCATCTGCCCGGGCGAGTACAGATCGTAGAGCGGCAGGACCAACCCGTAGGGCGCAGCCTCGGGCTTCGCCGGACCGAGCGGTGGCAACGAACCCCGTACCCTCGCCGTCGGCACCTGTTCTTGCTTCACGGACGCTGTCTTACTCCGGCTGCAGGGCCGTGAGAACAACGAACTGATGGTGTGACTCGGGCTCAGCCGAGCGTGCGCAGGGCATCCGCGAGGATCGTCAGTGCAGCACGCATCTCGTGCTCGGCGAGCCACGCATAGGCGATCCGGAAGCCGTGCAGATTCGGCTCGCCGAGGAACGCAGCCGACTTGTTGCTGACCACGATGTTGCGGCGAGCGAGGTGCGCTTCGAGGGCCGCGAGGTCGATCGTGCGCGGGATCTCCAGCCACAGCGTGGGCCCACCGCCGGGCGTCGTCCACTTCACGCCGTCGGGCATCAGCTCGTCGAGCGCTGCGAGGCACGCGGCGTAGCGCTGATCGAGCGAGCGCTGGAGATGCTGCAGGTGGGTGTCGTAGTAGCCGCGATCGAGAAACTCGGCGACGACGGCCTCGGTGAGCCACGCGTTGCCGAGCGTCGACAGCCGCTTGGTGGCGACCAGCGTCGGCACCAGCTCGGGTGGCGCGGCGACGAAGCCGATGCGCAGGGATGGCAGCAGCTTCTTGGTGAACGAATTGACGTAGAGCACGTTGCGGCCGCCGAGCATGCGCAGCATCGGCCGGTACTCGCCGTCCGAGAGCATGTCGCTGCCCCAATCGTCCTCGAGGATCGCGACGCCGTGCTTCGCGCACAGCTCGAGGACACCGCGCAGCTCTGCGCTCGAATACGAATAGCCGGTCGGGTTGTGAAAGCTGGGGATCAAGTAGGCGAGCGCCGGCTTGGAGGCGAGCGCGCGATCCCACGCGTCGAGATCGAGCCCCGCGAATGGATCGAGTGGCAGGCCGACCAGATCGTGGCCGAGGTTCTCGAACAACAGCTTCGCGTACGCGTAGACCGGCGACTCGATCGCGATCTTCTTGCGCGACAGCGAGCGCGCGACGATATCGAGCGATTGCTGCGAGCCGGTGGTGACCACGATGTGATCGGCTTCGACGTCGAGCCCGCGGGCGACCAGTCGCTTCGCGATCGCCTCGCGCAAGGGCTGGTAGCCCTGGACGTCGTATTGCGCGGGCATCTTCTCGCGCAGCACGCTGCGCGCGCACTCGGAGAGTCGCTCCGTCGGTAGCAGCTCGGGATCGATGAACACCGTCGACAGGTTGGTCACCCCGCGCGGCGTGAAGTCGGGCCGCGACAACGCCGGCGCCACGAAGTCCGGCAGCGGCGGCGTGGTGATCGGCGCCTCGATCGATCTCGCCGTCTTCGCGGCCATCACGAACACGCCTTCGCGCTCGCGCGCCTCGACCAGGCCGCGTGCGACGAGCTCGTCATAGGCCGCCTGCGCCGTGTTCTTCGACAGGCCGAGCTGCTTCTCGAGCGCGCGCACCGGCGGCAACCGGCTGCCGGCCGGCAGTGCGCCGCTCGAGATCTCGCGCTGTACACTGGCGACGATATCGGCCGCCGTCGCGCGCCTGGAGCCCGAGGTCACCGAGAGCCCGACGTAGGGTGCGCGCGACATGAAGACGTCATACCGCTGCTGTTCCGCGGCGCGAAGGGACAGCACTCGGTCCGCGACCGGGACAGCCGCCCGCCGTGGCTAGGGTGGACCGGCGCAGATCCGCGTGCCGACGTGGAGGTGCTTGAACGCTGGCGTGATCTCCTGGCGATTCGCGAGGTGCGCCGTGATCGAGCCGGTGTAGAAGCCGCCTCCGCGCATCACGACTCCCGATGGCGAGCGCAGGATCTCCCAGACGTTGCCGGACATGTCGTGGAGCCCGAACGGACTATCGGAGGCCTCGTGCGAGCCGGCCGCGTCGGGGCCGAAGCCGCCGTCCTTGCGGTCATAGGTCTCGTCGAAGTTCGCGTCGTCGGGCGCGAGCCGATCACCGTTCGGATACGGCCTGCCGTCGGGCCCCCGCGCTGCGCGTTCCCACTCGAGCTCGCTGCACAGCCGCGCGCCCTTCACGCGACCGGTCTTCGCGAGCCACATCGCGTACGCCTCCGCGTCGTCGGAGGTGATGCCGGAGACCGGGAACTGCCGCCAGTCCTGACTCTTGCGCTGCGCACGCGCGCGATACACGACCGGCGTGCCGGCGCGTGCGGTGTACGTGATGCCGGCGGGCGTGATCTGCAGTTCCCAGCCCTGCGCGTCGGATCGCAGCTCGAGCTCGCCGCCGGTCTGCACCGTGGTCGAGCTCGTGATCTTCGGCGTGTGGCGCACGCGGGCGTCACCGGTTTGATCCGCGAGGAACTCGAACCACTGCGCGTAGGTGACCTCGGTCTGCGCGATCATGAATGCGCCGGTCCTCCGCTCGTGCATCGGCGGTGCGTCGAAGAACGTCCGCATGAACTCGTCGTCGCGACTGCCGCTGAGCAGCGGGCCCACCGGGATGTACGCGAAGCCGGGCGGCACCGCGCTCGCTGCGGGCAACGTGAGCTCCACGCGATGCTCCTCGCCGGGCTTCACCACGATCGGTAGCCGCACCGTCGCATGGCCCTGCGCCTCGGCGACCACCAAGTAGAGACCGGGTGCGAGCGCGTCGAGCCGAGCCACCGGGGTGGTGGCGACGGCGCGATTGATGATCGTCATCGGCGAGATCGAGACCTGTGCCGACGCCGGAGTGATCGCGGTGACGACGCGCCCGGGACGCACGCGTCGCGTGGCAAACTCGCCGGTCGGATCGTAGAGGCCGAGCCGCGACTGCAGCTCGTCGCGATCGCCGATGCGATGCTCTCGCTCGGCGAGCTCGAGCCGTTCGAGCGTGACCTCGGCGAGCTGACGCCGAACGTCGTCACGACCGGTATCGAGGAGGAACGCCGCCTCGAGCGTGCGCGCCGCGGTCGCGTAGGCATCGCGCGCTTCGCCGCTGCGCTGGCGCGCGAATGTCCACGCCGCTTCGCCTTGCGACTTGCCGCCGGCATCGAACGCCGCGAATGCGTCGTTGGCGGACTTCGCGGAGGCGGTGCTGGCACCACGCGCGCGCACGAGATGGCGCTCGGCATCGCTGACGTTGTCGGCGACGTGCCGTGCGACG
>JACCYD010001108.1 GCA_013696695.1 Deltaproteobacteria bacterium
ATCGGACCACAGCGAGAACCGCGCATGCGGAAGCCGAACGACGGCGCGCACCAGCGAGCCCTGGCGGTCGACGAGCGTGACCTCGATCGGACGCGACCCACCGGGAGATTCGATGCCGGCGCCACCGAGGTCGAGCGAGATCGAGCCCGGCGCCAGCCACGACGCCGGCTGATCGTCCACGGGCGCGAGCACCGCGAGCGGATCGATCGGCGCGCGATGCGCATCTTCAGGTGGCGGAGTCGTCGCCAGTTTCGGATCGTCGGCGACCGGCGTGGTCGGCGATTGCGTTGCCGCGCACGCCGCGAGAGTAATGACGAGGCCGCGCACCGCGTCAGTATCAGCGATGCGCGGGCTGCATGCACTGCTCCCACTGCGGTTGCGTGGGATCGTCACCCTGATCGCGGATGTAGACCTTCGCGATCGTCCAGCTGGTGCCGATGTTGATCTCGGACCACTTGCTCGCAGCGCCGCCCTTGCGGCCGAGCCGCGTGCTCTGCGCGAGCTGCACGCCGACGACCTCGCCATCGATGCGCTCGAACAAGCACGTGCCCGGTGGCACCTCGATCCGATCCGCGTGGCTCATGCCGAAGCCGTGCCCGCTACCGGTGCCGGTCGTGCGCAGATCCTCGGTGGTGTGCGAGACCTCCGAGGCGAACACGTATCCGCGAACGCGCGCGTGCGGTCGGACGATCTCGATCTGGCGATGGTCGCCGAGGTTCTTCGAGATCACGCCGATCAGCTCGCCCGATTCGATGGCAGCGATCACCGGCGCCTTCGGATCCGGCGCCGCACGGATCTTGGTCTCGATCGAGAACTTCACGCGCGTCCGCGGATCGAGCGGCGGCAACCACCGCTCCCAGTGCGACGCGGTGAAGCTCGCGGCGCGATCGCCCTTGCCCGCGATCCACACGTTCGAGATCAGCGCGTCCGCCACGTAGCCGCGGAGGATCAGCAACTCGTCGCGAATGCGCACCGCGCGCCGCCCATTGACGTGCTCGCCGAGCTCGACCGGGGCACCACGCAGCGCCCACACACCGGCATCGGAACGCACGGCGCCGTCGCGATCCGACAGCTCGATCGGCACCGCGATCGCCGGCCAGGTGTCCTCGCGCGGGATCCACAGCGCCATCCGCGCATCGTCATCTTCGAACGCGATGCGAATGCGCGACCGGCTCTCGTCGAGCACCGGCAACACGAGATCGACATCGCTGCCATCGTGACGGGTCTTCGCGGGCTCGCCCTGATCGCGCATCCACACTGCCGAACCGGCGAATCCGCACGCGATGCGGGATGCGGTCGAGCACGCCCGGATCCGCGAGCTCCGCAGGAACGACCACGAAATCCGCGCGCGGAAGGCGTGGTGCCGCGACCGGGATCGCCACCGGGGACGTGCCGACGGGAGCACCTCCACACGAGATGCTCGCACACACGACGACCAGTGAACCCCGCACGAGAGTTACTTCAATATGCCAGGACCCGCTTCGCTGGCTATCCAGCGACCGCGTAACTACCTACGCAGGACACCCGGTAAATGACGTTTTCCTGACCGGACTTCGACGGGTTACGCAGTGCGGCGTCGGGCCTGACTATTGCTGTGATTCTGGGCCAATGGAGATCGGCGTCATCACCAACCCGAACAGCCGGAAGAATCGCAACCGACCCGACCGGGCGGAGCGGCTTCAGCGCATCGTCGGGACCATCGGTGAAGTTCACGAGACCGCCTCGGTCGAATCGATCAAGCCGGTCCTTCGCGAGTTCCTTCGCAAGCGCGCGCACTACTGGGTCGCCGATGGTGGCGACGGCGCGCTCCACTGGATGCTCCGCATGGGCATGGAGGTCCTCCAGGAGGACGAGTTCGTCGGCCAGTCGATGAAGCTGCCGACCACGCTGCCCACCAAGGGCGGCACGATCGACTTCGTCGCGAATAACGTCGGCATCCAGGGCGATGCCGAGGGCATCCTCGCCACGCTCCGCCGGTCGATCGAATCTCCTGGCTCCGGAGCGCGGATCGTAGAGACGGAAGTCGATTCGATGGTGATCGACGGCATCCAGATCGTCGACGGCGTCGAAGTCCCGTTCCGGACCTACGGCTTCGCCTCCGCGATCGGTGGCGTCGGCCAGCGCTTTTACTCGAAGTACTATGCGGCGGAAGATCCGAACCCGCGCACGATCGTGAACATCGTCGCGAACACCGTCGCGTCGGCGCCGATCGCGCTCACGCCGCTCAGCAAGCTCCCGTTCGGCGCGTGGAAGAGCTACGCGAAGGAGATCTTCGAGCCCACGCCATGCACCGTGACGATGGACGGCATGCGCCTGCCCGGTAACTCGTTCACCGGCGTTCATTTGGCCTCGATGTCGATCAACCTCGGCAACGTGCTCCGGTTCTTCGGCAAGGCCGACGTCCCCGGGCTGATGAACGCACTCGTCGGTACGCCGTCGCCGTGGAGCATCATTCGCAACATCCCGCGGATGGCGCGTGGCGAGGAGCTCAAGGGCCGCAACATCCTCGATCGGCCCTGCCGCGAGATGGTCGTCGAGGCGCAGCCGGGTCAGGAGTTGCTCGCGCCGATCATCGACGGCGAGTTCTATCGCAACGTGACGAAGCTGGCGTTCCGCATCGGCCCGCGCGTGCGGATCCCGAAGGTCGTCGCCCCCAAGGCGGCGTAGCCACTACTTGCAAGACACCGTCGCCGGGCCGCCGCCGACGACGCTGCACTTCTTGCCCGTCTTGCAGCCGAGCGTGGTGCATGCTGCCTGCTTGGTCTTGAAGCAGCGGCGACCGACAACGTAGAAGCAGTCGTCGCGATCGCCCGAGTAGCGCCACGTGCCCCACTTCTTGTTGGTGCCGTCGAGCTCGCCGGACGCCTTCGCCTCGCGCATCTGCTTCTCCTTCGCGGTCTGCGGCTCGTCGGAGGTCTTGGGGCTGCCTCCGCAGGCGACCAGCGTCGCGACCAGAAACGTGAGGAGGGCGCGCGACGGCGGCATCCACGGGATCATGCCATAGTCGTGACGTGTCCGATGACGACGAAGCCGTGATGAAGCGGCTCGCGGTTCTCGAGGCCGAGGTCAAGGCCAAGGCCAACACCGATCAGGCACGCAAAGAGGCCGCACTGGCCAAGGTTCGCGAGCAGCGCGCGAAGCAAGCCGCCGAACGCGACTCGTTGCGAGAGCGCCAGGCCGAGCTGGTGACCAAGAAGCCGGCGGCGAAGCGCGACGTGGTCACACACGACGAGGACGAGGAGGACGACGACGATGGGATCAGCAGCACACTCGCACTCGCCAAGAAGGCGCATGGCGTCAGGCAGGAGCTCACAAAGAAGCCCAAGGCCGGCGAGAAGTCGTGGGTCACATCGGGTGTTGCGTCCCTCCTGCTCGGCCCCCTCGGCTGGCTGTATGCCGGCTCGTTCCGCGAGACCATTCCGGCGTCTGCGGCGTGGCTCGCTTTCGGCGCGCTCGCCAGCAAGATCATTCCGTTCTTCCTGCTCATGCCCGTGCTCATGGTCGCGATGCCGCTGTCCGGGATCGCCGGCGTGCTCTATGCGATGCACTACAACCGCAAGGGCAGCCGTCAGCGCCTGTTCGAGCGCAAAGACAAAAAACAGCTGCCGGCAGGTAAGTAACAAACCACCGTGTGGGCGCTCTAACGCTGGCCTTACTTCTGGTGTGAGCAAGACCTTCGTTTTTCCCGTTTCTTCGTCGGTAGGATGTAAGAAGTGAAGTTCGCATTCACCATCGGTGTTGTCGCTGCGATCTCGAGTCTGAGCTCGATCGCCATGGCCGATCGCCTCAAGGTCGCCGTCGTTCCTGGCATTGCCGTCAACCTCGATTCCGCGCGTGTCGATGCGCTCAGTCAGGATCTCGCGGATGCGCTCGCGAGCGAGCTCGACATCGACGCAGTCGGTGGGCTCGAAGTTCGCCGCCAGCTTCCGGCCGAAGGCTTGCCGCCGGACTGTCTGACCACGCCTTCGTGCGTCAACGATGTCTCGAAGCGTCTCGGTGCGAGCCAGCTGGTGTTCGTCGTCATGGTCGATGCGACCGGTAGCGGCGCCGTGCAGGTCGACAGCACGTGGGTCGACGTCGCATCGGGCAAGCGTGCCTCGCGTCCCGCGATCGATCTGCCGACCATCGCAGATGCGAAGACCCGGTTCGCCGCCGCCGCGAAGCTGGTGTTGCCCGACGCGCCGGTGCGTGCGAAGCCAAAGCTCGGCGGTGGTGGCATCGGCTCGATGTCGCCCGAGATCGCGCGCCACATGACGACACCCGCGTACGTCACCGCCGGCGTTGCCGTGGTGGGTGTCGGCGTTGGCATCGGCTTCGCGCTGTCGGCGCGCTCGCGATACAACAAGTGCGACAAGCCGATGGCGTGCAGCGAGGACGAGCAAGACTCCGTTCGCACGCGCACGGTGATCGCTGACCTCGGCTTCCTGGTTGGCATCGGCGGCATCGTGGCCACCAGCGTCCTGTACGCAACGTCGGGCAAAGAGTCGCGACTCGTCGTCAGTCCGACGACGGGTGGCGTCGCGCTATCCGCGGTCGGGAGGTTCTGATGTCTACCGAGCGTGCAGATCGCGATGACGACCGCCCCGGACCCGATCTGATCGGACAGGTCCTCGCGAACCGTTACCAGATCGAGAGCCGGCTCGGCGAAGGCGCGATGGGCTCGGTGTTCAAGGCCAAGCACGTCAAGGTCGGCCGACCGTTCGCGGTCAAGGTGCTGCACAAGAGGCTCTACGAGGATCGCAAGGTGCTGCAGCGGTTCGAGCGCGAAGCCGAGCTCGCCGGCCGGTTGCGGCATCCCAACGTCGTCGGCGTCGTCGACGTCGGCGAGACCGCCGATGGGTTCCGCTACATGGTGATGGACTTCGCCGAGGGCAATGACCTCGCGACCATCCTCAACGAAGCCCCGATGCCGCCCGCGCGGATCATCAACCTGACCCATCAGATGCTCGAGGGCCTCTACCACGCCCACGAACAGGGCCTGATCCATCGCGACTTCAAGCCCGAGAACGTGATCATCGAGCGCGATGATCACGGCAAGGAAGTGCCGCGCATCGTCGACTTCGGCATCGCGATCCTGCGCGAGGGCGGCGACAGCTCGAATTCGAGCGGCCGCCTGACCACCAACGGCCTGGTGCTCGGCACGCCGCACTACATGGCGCCGGAACAAGCCGTCGCCGATCCGATCGATCACCGGATCGATCTGTTCGCGCTCGGCATCGTGATCTACGAGATGCTGTGCGGCAAACTGCCGTTCGACGGCACCGGAGCCGAGGTCGCGCGCGCAAATCTATTGCTCGATCCTCCGGTGATCTCGACGCGCGTGCCGTTCCTCGAGGTCGATCCGCTGCTCGAAGCGTACTGCCGCCTGTTGATGGCGAAGAAGCGCGAGATGCGTCCGGCGACCGCGAAGGCCGCGCGCGAGCTCCTCGATCTGATCGTCGCTGATCCCCCGTCAGCCGCTGCCGCGCTCGGTGTTCCGCTCGGTGCGTCGTCGCGATCACCCGCGATCACCCAGCCGACCACGCCGGTCGCCGCGCATGTTGCACCGGCACGCACGTTGCCCGCCGCGCCGATCTCCGCCGAGCTCGAGGCGCCCTCGTATCCGACGCCCCCGCCCCTCGCGATGCCGCGCGGAGAGCGGAACATCCGCACCGACGTCTCGACGCCACTCGCCTACGACGGGGAGGACCTTCCGGCCCCCCAGCGCCGCGGCAAGCTGATCGCGATCGCGATCGGCGTCGTCGCGATCGCCGGCATCATCGCGTTCGTCGTTGTGCGCTCGCGCAATGACGACACCAAGATCGAGCAACCGACCAAGGTCGTGATGAAGGCGGATCCGCCGAAGCCGGTCGATCCGCCCAAGCAGCCCGATCCACCCAAGCAGCCCGATCCGCCGATCAACGTGGTCGCCGATCCGCCCGTCGATCCCGTGGTCGAGCCCCCGATCGTCGATCCGGTGAAGCCGACGCCCGGCACCCTCAAGAAGCCGCCGAAGCAACTGCCGGTCACGAAGCCCGACGTCAAGGTGAAGGCCGAAGACGCGAAGCTGTTGCCGCCGCCGCCGCCGCCGCCGGAGGATCTGTCGCTGACCAAGAAGCCGATCGCCACCGCCAACGCGGTCTACGAGCTCTACAAGTCGGTCGGCAACGAGCTGCTGGCCCTCGCCAAGACCCACGCCCAGGATGCCTCGTTGATCGAGACCGATTACCGCCGCATCCAGATCCAGAACGCGATGGCTTCCGAGGACAGCCGCACGACGAACATGGCGGAGCTTCAGAAGTTGCGTTCTCGGATCGCGGCCGCGAAGTCCAAGAAGCCCTGATATCCAGGAGTGTTAAGCGGACGTGAGACGCACGTTACGCGAGCCGCTGCTTCGTTATACTGGGTGCATATGGGGCACCGGGTGACTACTTCGCTTTTCGGATTCGCACTCGTCGCACTGAGCGGCGCGAGTGGATGCTCGTTGATCTACAACCCGAGCAACCTCCCCGATCCGTTGTCTGACGGGACGCCGCTGCCGGACCTGATGCCGGATCTCCCAATCGTTCCGGTCGACGCAGACCCGGCCTTGCTCGAGATCACCGACGTCAGCCCACGCGAGCTACTCGAAGGCCAAGGTGTCGACGGCAGCCGTCGCGCGGTCGTCTTCATCACCGGCGTGAACATCATCAATGGCGCGACGGTCGCGATCACGGCGCACGCAGGCGCGACCGGCACACCGCTGATCACCGTCGACAACACGGCAGCGGTCGTGTCGACCGATGGCCTCAACATCGCGGTGCCCGTCCTCGTCGAGGTCGATCCCCTGATCGGCCCCGGAACGGCGACGCCGACGATCCGGCTCGACGTCTCGGTCACGCAACCCACCGCGACCGATCCGGTGACCAAGACGCTGACCACAAACCCGGCCGGCGATCCCCTACTGACGCTCACCGGGCTCGAGGAGCACCTCACCGGTGCGCTCGAGATCAACCTCGCGACGAATCCTCCCAAGCTGTTCTCGCAGATCAACGCCACGACGGTCACGTTCATTGGCAGCGGTCAGCTGCCGACGCTGCAAGCGGTGTCGTCGATCACGATCGCAGATCCGATCTCGGTCAACGGTAGCGGCATCACCGCGGGTCCCGGTGGTGGTAACGGTGGTGCCGGCGGTACCGGGGGTGCGGTCAACACCGAAGCCGGCAATCCGGGTAGTGGGGCGGGCGCAGGTTCGCCAAACGCCGGCGGCGGTGGATTCGGCGAGGCTGGAGGCGCAGGCGCAGGCGCAGGTGGCGGTCCGGTCGGCACGGCGAATCTTTCAACGCTGGCTTCTCCGAACCGCGGCAGCGGCGGCGCCGGCGCGGAAGGCCCGATCCTCTCGACGGGTGGTGCCGGTGGTGGGGGCGGTGGAACGATCCTGGTCACCGCGGGTGGAACGCTTAGCTTCAACCAGATCACCGCGAGCGGCGGTAATGGCAGCACGGCCGCCGGCAACACCGGCGGCGGCGGCTCGGGCGGTGCGGTGGTGGTTCGTGCGGGCGGCGCGATCACGTCGACCACCGGGATCAGCGCGCTCGGCGGCACCGGCGGCAATGGCGGTGTGGTCGGTGCCGGCGGCGCCGGCCGC
>JACCYD010001118.1 GCA_013696695.1 Deltaproteobacteria bacterium
AATCCTTTTACGCGACGACCGGCCCCCGATTCACCCCCTATCCGCTCTCACGACCTTTCAGCCGTGATTGCAACCACTAACGCGGGCGCTTCGTCGGTGGTTTCTTGCGGATTGGCTGGGTCTTGCCGGCCGGTTCGGCGCCACCCGGCCAGGAAATTTCGGGTGGTGGATAGGCCGGACGCGCGAGCAGGTATCCCTGTCCGTAGCGTGCGCCGGAAGCGACCACGGCCTCGAGCTCCGCGGGAGTCTCGATGCCTTCGGCCACCACGGTCGCGCCGAGCTCCTGGCAGAGCACCACGATGCCGCACACCAGCTTGAACAGCCGGGTCTCCTGCGTCAGCCCGGCGATCAACTCGCGGTCGAGCTTGACGACGCGGGGCTCGAGGTCGGCGATGTACTTGAGGTTCGAGTAGCCGGCGCCGAGATCGTCGACGACGAGGTAGACGCCGCGCCCGCGAACCTCGGAGAGGATCGACTTGCAGAGCTCGAAGTGGCTGAGCGGAACGCCCTCGGTGATCTCGAGGTAGACGTCCTTGTTGTGGTTGAAGATCGGGTCATCGGGCTGGACGATGTAGCGCTCGTTGAGCTCCGCCGGATGGACGTTCAAGAACAGCGGGTGATCGGGACAGCTCGCGATCGCCATCTCTCGGATCAAGCGGCCGAGCTCGCCGGCGCACGAATGATCGACCGCGGCGGCGAACAGGCTCATCGGCGTTTCGAACTCGGGGGCCTTCGAGCGAACCAGCGCCTCGTACGCGAAGATCCGCTGGTAGCGGAGGTCGACGACCGGCTGATAAACGACCCGGACATCCCGGACATCCAGCACTCGGCGGATCGCCAGGTTGGCGGGCATCGTGCGACTGGTTTCCTGAGCCACCACGGGAGGCAGTGATTCTAACGGTCCATTCGAGGGACTCGGTTGCCGGTGGGGTATTTTCCATTGCTTTCCCGAGGGCATCCCCGATACAAGCCTGCCGGAGGGCATCGTGAAGGCATTCGGGCTACTGGTCGTCGGGTTGTGTGCGTGGGGAACGGCCGGGTGCGAGACCGCACGCCGCGAGGCACCTCCCATAATGCTGGCAGGGCCGGCCTCGGGCGCGCCCGTTGCCGAAGTCGCTGACAGCGGTCTCGAGCGCTACCAGCGCATCGTTCGCAACGTCGCCGATTGTCCGCTCGAGGGCTATCAGATCGTTCCGACCTGCGCCGGCATGCACGAGCTTGCCGCCGGCATCGCGAATGTCCCCGCCGACGTCCGTGCCGAGGTCGGCCGGTCGATGCTCGCGCATGCGTCTCCGGCGGTGCGCGTCAAGGCCGCCGAGCTGATGCACAGCGAACATCGCGCGAGGGGCTCCGGCCTGTCGGTCGAGAACCAGGATGCGATCGCCGATGCCGCGACGCGCGAGCGCGATCCGGGCGTACTTCGCGCGTTCATCCGCGTGATCGCCGATCACGGCACCGCGAACGCGAAGGTCGGAGCCGTGCTGCTCGCCGCCGCCGATCACGCCGACAAGGACGTCCGCCTCCAGGCCGTCTACGCGCTGACCTCGCAGGCCAACCGCGGCCTCGCAGGTGGCAGCACGAAGCTCGCGCAGCTCGCCGAGAAAGATGCCAATGCCAAGGTGCGCACCACTGCGTGCGAGTACGCCGGCAAGCTCGCGAGCGACGATCTGATCCCGCTCTACGAGAAGCTGACCGCGAGCGCGAAGGATCCAGATCTCTACGCCGCGTGCATGGAAGGTCTCGTGCGGATGTTCCACGACCATCCGGCGCTCGACACCGCGAACGAGAAGGCCTATCGCCTGTTCCTCAAGCGCCTCGCCGCGGCGCCGCGCAACGAGACCAGTCCTCCGTGGAGCGTGATGAGCACGTTCTGCTACTACTCCCACGGCGGCGAGCCCACCAAGCTCGCCACCTGGAAGCAGCGCGCTCCATGGTTCGATGCCGCCGAGGTCAAGCGCGTGATGATCTCCGTCGCCTCGGACAAGGCAGCCAGCTGGATGGCGCGTGCCGCCGCGGTCGAATCGATGATCGGTCTCGGCGCCAGCAAGCCCGAGCTCGAAGCGCTGCGTCGCCGGATCGATCCGCGCGACAAGTCGGTGCTCGACAAGATCGCCTCCGCGATCGCCGAGTAACGCCTCCCAGTTTAGTCGACGAAGGCGAAGGCCACGTGCCGCCATGGCATGATGCGGTGTGTTTCGTTTCACGTGGATCGTGATCGCGGGTGTCGCGTGCGGTGGGAAGAAAGACGAGCCGAAGGTGGTACCGCCGGCGCCGGATGCGGCCGTCGCGAAAGTCGAACCGCCCAAACCCGACGCGTCGAACGAGCGTCCACCCGACGACAAGGCACCGCCGCCGGTCGTCAAGCCCGTCGAAGGCGACTGCAACCGCAAGACTGAAGATGTCGCACTGGTCGCTGTCTGCGAGTACCGCTGCACCTCGCTGAAGGAAGCGGACGCGTGCGCGATCGGCGCCAAGAAGTACTACGCGGGCGATGGCATCAAGATCGATCAGGTGAAGGGCGCCACGCTGGTGAAGCTGGCTTGCGAGCTCGAATCCGCCGACGGCTGCACCTATCTCGCGCGGCTCGACACCACCAAGGCCGACGAGCTGACCGCCAAGGTGACGACGTACCTCGAACGCGACTGCGCCGCCTCCCAGGCGCTCGGTTGCATCGAGCTCGCCGAGCGCGTGAAGGCGTTCGACGAGGCGCGCGCGAAGACCGAGCTCGAGAAGGGCCTCGATCTCGCGGTCGCCGGGTGCGACGGCGGCGATGGCTCGCTGTGCGTGGCCGCGTCCAAGATCCTCG
Organism: Deltaproteobacteria bacterium; assembly: GCA_013696695.1. GTDB lineage: Bacteria > Myxococcota_A > Polyangia > Haliangiales > Haliangiaceae > JABFXX01. Next base: position 2,807 of record JACCYD010001118.1, read on the forward strand.
ACGTCGCCGCACTCGGCATCGAGAAGGACGCGATCAAGGCAGCCGACCTTCGCAAGCGCGCGTGCGAGGCGGGTCACGCCGCGACGTGCGTACGGCTATCGACCGAGACTGACAAGCCCGACAAGCGCGAGGCGCTCGTCGACAAGGCGTGCACGTTCGGCCTTCGCAAGGCGTGCGCCCAGCTCGCTTCCGATCTGTCGTCGAAGAACACCACGCGCGCCGCGAAGATGATCGAGCGCGCCTGTCAGCTCGGCGATGGCGACTGGTGCGTGCGCATCGGCGAGGATCTCGCCAAGGCCAACCAGCGCGACAAGGCAGTCGAGATGTTCACGCGCGCCTGCAAGCTCGGTAGCGATCACGGCTGCTCGCAGGCTCGTGCACTCGGTGCGAAATGAGCGCGTAGGCTGAATACAGAACAGGTGCGAGCTGGCGAACGATCCGGTCGCGATGTGGTTGCGAGTCGCTGTGGCATTGTTCCACGCGTGTGATCGCGATTGCGACGGAAGCCCACAGTCAGCGACTGCTCGCGTATTTGGTCTCGATGATTTAGTGGTGGCACAGATCGCGCTTGGCCGGTCGTCGGGAGGCTTAGCCATGCTGCGTTATTCAATCGTGATCACTGCATTGTTCGGGTGCGTTCCCGACTCACATGTCGACGAGCCACTGACCCTGGACGAGTTCGTTTCGCAAGCGACCACCGATGACGGATCGGGTGTGTGGGTCGTCAACGGCGACGAGCCGATCGAGACGATGGACGCGATGGTCGACACGTACTGGCGCTATCGACGCACCTACGATCGCGCGCATGGCATCGGCACCACCGAGCAGGAATCGATCGTCAATCGTGTCAATGGACAGGACGACGTCTACTCCGCCTCGCAAGCGCAGAACCTGACCTACTGCATCAACAAGTCGTCGTTCTCGTCGAGCGAGTACAACGCGCTCGTCACCGCGATGAACAGCGCGACCGGTGCGTGGGAGTCCGCTGCCGGTGGTGGCGTCAACTTCATCCACGACGTCGCGGCGGATTCCAGCTGCCGCAAGAACGCCGCGTTCTTCACGATCAAGCGCGTCTGCACCGGCCAGTACCTCGCGCGCGCATTCTTCCCGAGCTCGAGGCAGAAGGAAATTCTCGTCGACTGCTCGTCGTTCTCGAACATCAGCCCGTGGACCCTCGCCGGCGTGATGCGCCACGAGCTCGGCCACACGATCGGGCTTCGCCACGAGCACACGCGCCCCGAATCGGGCACCTGCTTCGAGGACAACAACTGGCGCGCGCTGACCAGCTACGACGCCGCGTCGGTGATGCATTACCCGCAGTGCAACGGGTCGAACAACGGTGACCTCAACCTCACCGCGGCCGACAAGGCCGGCGTCGCAGCGCTGTACTAGCGAAGCTCGAGGATCGGCTTCGAGCTGGCGCAGCCCGGATCGCGCTCGCCGTCCTTCGCATCCTTCGGACACACGGGCGCGGCGGTCGGCGCGGGACAGTCGATACCCTCGCAACGCGGCGCGGGCGTGCAGTTCGGTCCTTCGCACGGTGGCGCCGGCATCGGTGGCATCGGCGCGCCGGCGAGGATCGGCGCAGGCGGCTCCGCGATCGGCGCGGTCGCAGGCGGCTTGGTGCTGGCGGCACAACCCATCAGGACGACGCAGAGTGCGCGAAGCATTCGCGCATCCTATCGAACGACTTCACCGCGAGGCAGGGAAAGTCCGCCGAAAACGAAACGGGCCCGCCGAAGCGAGCCCGTCGACACGAACGATCTTGGTTAGCGAGACATGCCGAGCTCGGACGCCTTGAGCTGCGGGCGCTTCGGGTCCGGCCAGTCGATGTGGAAGAACTCACCACGCGGCGCGTCGACGCGCTCGTAGGTGTGAGCGCCGAAGTAGTCGCGCTGCGCCTGGAGCAAGTTCGCCGGCAGCGTCTCGGCGCGGTAGCTGTCGTAGTACGACAGCGCCGACGAGAACACCGGAACCGGCACGCCGTCGAGCGCCGCGCGGGCGACGACCTTGCGCCAGTTGTCCTGGGCCTTGTGGACCTGGCTCGTGAAGTACGGATCGACGAGCAGGTTGTCGAGCTTCTCGTTCTTCTCGAATGCCTCGGTGATCTTCTGCAGGAACCGAGCGCGGATGATGCAACCGCCACGGAAGATCTGCGCGATCGCCGCCAGGTTGAGGTTCCACTTGTAGTCGATCGACGCCTGCGCGTAGAGTTCGAAGCCCTGCGCGTAGCAGCACAGCTTGCTGCAGTAGAGCGCATCGCGAACGGCTTCCACGGTGATCTCGATGCCCTTACCGAGGCCGGTCGGGCCCTTGAGGATCTTCGAGGCGCGAACGCGCTCGTCCTTCTGGCTCGAGATGATGCGAGCGAACACCGCCTCGGCGACCGACGCGGCGGGAATGCCGAGGTCGAGCGCGTTGACCGACGTCCACTTGCCGGTGCCCTTCTGGCCGGCGGTGTCGAGGAC
>JACCYD010001122.1 GCA_013696695.1 Deltaproteobacteria bacterium
TGGCTGTTCGCGGAGCTCGCCGAGCGCAGCGGCGGCGCCGTGCCGGCCCAGCCGGTCGACGAGCTGATCGCCGTGCTCGTTCGCGAGGGTGTGTTGATCGATGCGCTCGCGCCCGCGATCTCGCCAAATCCACGCGCATCGGGCCGCCGCGTCGTGCTGGCGATCTCCGGCGCGATCGCCGCGGTCGATGCACCGGTGCTGGTGCGCGGCCTCCACGCGCTCGGTTGCGAGGTGCGGATCGCGCTCACCAAGACGGCGCAACGCTTCGTCGCGATCGCTGCGCTCGACGCGCTCACCCACCATCGCGTGTGGCGCGGCATCTGGCAGCGCGACGAGCGCGCGCCGGTCCCGCACATCAACCTCGCCGAGTGGGCCGAGCTGGTGATCGTGTGGCCGGCCAGCGCGACGACGATCTCGCGGATCGCCGCGGGCGATTGCTCGGATCTGGTGTCGGCCGTCGTCACCGCGACGCGTGCCCCGGTGATCGTCGCGCCGTCGATGAACGACGCGATGCTCGGCTCCCCGGCGGTCCAGACCAACCTCGACGCGCTGCGCACGCAGGGCCGCTGGATCGTGCACGGCACGCTTGGCGTCGAGGTCGCGCATCGCCCCGAGGATCGCGTGCTGATGTTCGGTCCTGCGGCGCCGGCCTCGGCGATCGTCGACATCGCGCGGCACGTGCTCGCACAGTTCCCCCGCCCCGCGCTCCCCGAGGGCGCGGCCGCATGGGAGCAGCTGTGGTCGACCACGCCGCTCGATCAGCTGCCGTGGACGCACGATCCGATCGACGCGCCGCTCGCCGCTGCCCTCGCCTCCCACGCAACGCCCGGTGCGCGGCTGCTCGACCTCGGCACCGGCACCGGTATCGTCGCGATCGCGGCCGCGAAGCTCGGCTATCGCGTCATCGCCACCGAGATCTCGGCCACCGCGCTCGGTCGCGCGCGCGGGGCCGCGCCCGAGCTACCGATCCTGTTCGCGCTCGACGACGTCACCTGCTCGCAGCTCGACGGCGCGTTCGACGTGATCGCAGATCGCGGCGTGCTCCATTGCCTACCACCCGCACACCGATCCGCGTGGGCGGTCACCATCACGTCGCGCTGCGCACCCGGCGGCCACGTCCTGGTCGTCGTGCATCAGGGCCGCGAGCTCTCGACCCATCCGATCACCGCAGCCGAGCTCGCCGCGCTGCTGCCGGAGCTCACCGTGGTCGCGACCACCCCGACGACGCTATCCGGCGGTCCCGCCCTGCTGGTCGCGCTCCAGCATTCCCGCTAGGTAGTGTATTATGGACACGATGAAGATCACGCTCGTCGGTCTCGATGGCGCCCTCGTGCGCGCGTGGCAAAGCGTGTTCGCCGAGGTCGAGGGCGTGAGCGTCGTCGAGGGGGACTACTTCGATCATCCCGCCGACGCGATGGTCAGCCCGGCGAACAGCTTCGGCATCATGGATGGCGGCATCGATCGCGCGATCTGCGAGCAGCTCGGGCTCGGCGTGCAGAAGGCGCTGCAGCGCGCGATCGTCGAGCACCATCACGGCGAGCTGCCGGTCGGGTGCGCCGAGGTCATCGAGACCGGCGATGCTCGCTGGAAGTATCTGGTCGCGGCGCCGACGATGCGCATCCCCGAGAGCGTCGCGGGCACGCTCAACGCGTACCTCGCGTTTCGCGCGGCGCTGCTGGCGTGCGCGAAGCACCCGATCACCTCGCTCGTGTGTTGCGGGCTCGCGACCGGCATCGGCCGGATGGAGCCGATGCGGTGCGCCACCCAGATGCTCGTCGCGTTGCGGCACGTGCGCGGCCCGGCGCGCATCCCGTCGTTCCAGCAGATCCACGCGATTCATGGCGCGCTCCGCACGAGCGGTTAGGCCGAGTGGCGAGTCAGAGCAGATCGAGGAACGCGAGCAACGCGGCCTTGTCGTCGGCGGGAAGCCGCGTCATCGCCGGTGCGCCTTGATCGTGCAGGGAACTCCTGGCGTCGTACGCGAAGCGATCGACCACCTCGGCGAGCGACTTCGCGCTGCCGTTCGTGAAGTACGGCCACTTCTTGTAGAGCCGGCGCAGCGTCGGGATGCGCGCGCCGTCCTCGTGCACGTACGGCAGCACGCCGGTCTTCGCGTACTCGGCGGTGTTCCACACCAGCGGCCCCGGCGGCGACAGCACGAGCTTCTCCCAGCGCTCGAACGGCACCGCGCTGTTCGGATCCTCGGCGATCAGGCGCGCGTCGTGGCAGCTCGCGCAGCGATCGCGGAACACCTCGGCGCCTCGCTTCTCCGCGGCCGTGAACGCGGCGTGATCCGCGGCCGGATTTCGGCGATGCGTGAAGTCGATCAAGAACGCCATGAACGCCGCGCGCAGCTTCTCCGCGGACAGCCGGAGCGGCTCTCGCCCGACGACGTGGTGCAGCCACTTGATGTCGAGCGTGGTCAGCTCGAACCACGGGTCGCGTCCGTTGTGCCGGTTCGCGACCTTGAACTCCGAGTGCACCATCTGCGTCATCGACTGATCGAGCGCGCGCGAGAAGTACGGCGCGTTGTTGAACAGCCCGAGCAGCGGCCGCGTCGAGGCGTGCACCTTGAGGCCGCCGTGCTCGCGGCCGGTGAAGTGAGTGCGTCCGTCGGTGTAGCCCTCGTGATGGCAGGTCTCGCAGGTGAAGCGCGACAGCGGGCCATCGGTCTTGCCCCACGGCGCCATCATCTCGGTGAAGAACAGCAGCTCGCCGAGGCGCGAGTCGAGCGTGCGCGTGGAGGGCTTACCCGCCGGTACGACCTGCACTTCGGTGCCGGCGCCGTGGATCACCCACGCGTCGAGCAGCGAGCTCGCGGTGATCCACGCGCCGTCCTCGGTGTACGCACCATCGGCGGCGCCCGGCGGGGTGTCCCACGCATTGATCTGCGGTGGCTTGTCGAACGCGCGATCCGCCCAGCTGAACAGCACCTGCCGGCTCCCGCCGTAGCCGGCCGTCGTGATGCCGAGCCGCGGGCCGTCTTCCCACAGATCGACTGCCTTCGGCGTGATCACGCGCTGCTCGCTGGCGTTGATGGCTGCGAGCCGCTTGGGCTCCGCATCGAGCCGGTAGAGATAGAGATACGAGTCGATGTAGCCGAAGCCACCGTCCGCGCGCTCGAGCGCATGATCTTCGAC
>JACCYD010001133.1 GCA_013696695.1 Deltaproteobacteria bacterium
GATCCACGGCGCGGCCATCAGCTCGTCGCTGGTCCAACCCAGCGCGGCCCAGGCGGGGTTCAGACGCTTGAAGTAGCCATCGAAGCCGGCGATGCAGAACAGGTCGAGGGAGAGGTTGAAGAACCGCCCGTCCTCCCGGCGGCGCTGCAGGAACTCCCGGTGGAGTTGGCCCTCGCGGACTTCGCGATCGATGGCCGCCGCAAGCCGCGTCAGATTGCCTTTGATCACGTAGTCGTGCGCCCCGGACCGCATCGCCGCGACCGCGTGCTCTTCTCCGATGGTGCCCGACGAGATGATGAAAGGGATGTCGAGGTCGAGACCTTTGACCACCGCGAGTGCCCCGGACGCACTGAAGTTGGGTAACGACCAGTCCGAGATGATGACGTCCCACGTCTTGGCCGCAAGACTCGCGCGCATCGCCGCTTCGGTCTCCACGCGGGCGATCTCCGCGAGCTCGAAATGGCGACGGAGCTCGTGGACGAGCAACTTGTAGTCAGACTCGGAGTCTTCGACAACGAGGACCCGGAGCGTGGTCATCGAACCTGCCGGGGAGGCTCGTTCATCAGCAACCAGAACAGGCCAAGCGTCTTTGCCGCCTCTGCGAACTCCGCGAAGTCGACCGGCTTGCGAACGTAGGCATTCGCCCCGAGCGAGTAGCTACGCGCGATATCCTCGTCTTCCTTCGAGGAGGTCAGCACCACCACCGGGACCGTCTGGGTGCGCGAGTCCGCGCGAATCCGGCGCAGCACCTCGAGCCCGTCGAGCTTCGGCAGCTTCAAGTCGAGCAGGATCACCGCCGGGACCTGAGTCGTGTCCCGGCCGACGTGACTACCCGTGGCGAACAGGTAGTCCAAGGCTTCGGCACCGTCCCGCGCGACGACGACCTCGTTCGAGATGTTGCACTTGCCGAATGCACGGATCGTCAACTTCTCGTCCGTAGGATTGTCCTCGACCAACAGAATGACCTTGTTCATGTGCTTCCTCGTGTCGGAATCGAGAAGTGGAACGTGGCGCCGGCGCCGACCTGACCCTCCGCCCACACCCGTCCGCCGTGGCGATGAACGATGCGCTGGACGGTCGCGAGTCCGATCCCGGTCCCCGGGAAGTCGGTCGCCGAATGCAACCGCTGGAACGGCGAGAACAGCTTGTCCGCAAAGGCCATGTCGAACCCGGCACCGTTGTCGCGGACGAAGAACGCGCGCGCGCCGGCATCGTCGATCTTGCCAACTTCGACCCGGGGCGACGGCACGTGCTTCGCAAACTTCCACGCGTTGGCGAGTAGATTCTCGACCAAGACGCGCGCGAGGCCGTGATCGAGCTCGCATTCGAGCTCGGGCTCGACGACGAGCTCCACGTGGTGCTCGGGGTTGGCAGCCGCCAGCTCGCGGCCAACCTCCGAGGCCAGCGCGGAAAGATCGACGTGCTCCGGTCTCATCTCGCTCCGGGTGAGACGGGACAGCGAAAGCAGGGCGTCGATCAGCTTCGCCATCTTCTGTGCGTTCGAGTGGATCTCGCGGAGACAGTCGAGTCCGTCGGCCCCCAGCTTGTCGCCGTAGTCCTCGAGCAAGACCGTCGCGAAGCCATTCATCCCGCGAAGCGGCGCGCGAAGATCGTGGGCCACGGAGTAACTGAACGCTGCGAGCTCGGCATTGGCGGCTTCCAACCGCGTGTTGAGCCGTTGCAGCTCCGCTTCGCCGCGCAGCTTCGCTTCCGCCGACCTGCTCGCCGCGATGATGTTCGCGCAGGCCTTCACCATCGGCTCGAGGTACTCGATCGTCGCTTCGGAGTAGCCACCGGATGCGTTCGCCAGACCGAGGACGCCGACGAGCTCGACGCCCGAGAACAACGGCAAGCCGAGAAAGTGATCGAGGGAAGGATGACCGGGTGGGAGTCCTCCGCGCCGGGGGTCTCGCGGCGCGTCGTTCGCGATCACCGGGGCACGTGTGGTCACCACGGCACCGAACAACGAGGTGAGCTTGCTAAACCGCAGCTCGCCGCTCAGGAACTTCGGGTAGAGCTGGCTGGTCTGTTCGCTCCAGGCGCTCTTGGTGATCGCTCGTGCGGTCAAGAATGGCGTGCCATCCGGCTCGTACCGCAGCTCGTCGATGAACCCGTACTCGCTGCCGGTCAGCTCGAGAAACCCTTGGAGCAGGCGATCGAAGGTCTCGAGAGAGTCCGCTGCGGAGATGTACTTCGCCTGGGCTAGTTGATCGCGGCGACCAGCGCGGTGTGCCGCTCGATCTGGCGATGGGCGCGCTCGAGCGTGACCTCGGAGAGCTCGGCGGTCCGCTCCTCGACTCGTCGCTCGAGCACGTCGTTGAGCCGACGCAGCTCGTCCTTGGCGCGCCGGCGCTCGGATTGATCGAGGACGAAACAGATGCACTCGCCGCTTCCCTCGACCATCGCCGCCCCGACGAGGATCGGGAGCCGGGTGCCATCCTTGCAGATGTATTCTTTGTCCCATGGGCTCGCGACGCCACAGGCAGCGAGCTGTGCCAGCGCCTCCGCATCGCGAGCTGCAAACTCCGGTGGGGTCATCTCGCTCCAGCGCACGCGCCCGCCGGCGAGATCCTCGCGCGTGTATCCGACCATCGCGAGAAACGCATCGTTGGCCTGGACGATGTTGCCTGTCAGATCGGCGACGATGATTCCGATGATTCCGGATTCCTGGAGCCCCCGGAACCGATCCTCGCTCTGAACGAGCCTTCGCTCGATCGCCCGCTCGGCCGTCATATCGTGAAACACGAGCACGACGCCGAGCACCGTCCCTGACCCGTCCCGGATCGGGGCACCGCTGTCGGCGATCGGATACTCGCGACCATCCCGGGACACCAGAACGGTGTGATCCGCAACGGCACCCCCTTCGCGCAGCACGCGCTCCGCCGGGCTGTCGACGACCTGTCGCGTCTCCTCGCTGATGACGCGAAACCTCCGATAATGGTCGGCCAACTGCCTCGGGCAGCGGCCAACCGGTCAACCGCTCGGCGACAGGATTCATCCGGACGACGCGCCCGGCGACGTCCGTCGCGATCAGGCCGTCACCGATGCTATCGAGCGTCGCGCGGAGCCCGGCCTCGCTGTCCTTGAGGGCGTCCTCGATCAGGATCTGATCGTCGATGTCGGTGCAGGTGCCAAACCACTTTTCGACCCGTCCTGAATGACGAGTATGCTCCATCAATGGTGCGTCGTGACGACGACAGAAGCCCCGCCGGGGATCCCGGCGAGAACCTGGCGTCACGCTGTGATGATTTAGCGGGTGTAAGTCCCGCCTCGGAAGCTGCCGGAGCACCGAGTAGCAGGCCCGCAGCAGGAGGGGGAGACCCCGACGGCTGGAGCCGGGTATCGAAAGCGAGCGAGTCAGCGCGAGCTGATCAGCGAGAAGCAAGTACGCGGGCCGCAACTTCACGTGAAGCCTGCAGCCTCGACAGAGAAACAATCCGAGAGCCGAGCTGGTCATTTCGCAGCGAAGGCAACATCGACGTCGCGAGCACCGGAGCACGACATCGATCTCGGCGGGGTAGGGGGAGCAGCACGCGTACAAGGATCATCACGGAACACGAGAGATCCGTCTGCGCCGCCATGTCGTGGCTAGGTGACGCCAATAGGCCAGAGGCCAAGGGCGGCATCGCGCAGCGGAAGTCCGACGGGGTCGTAGTACCGATGATCGCTGCGAAGAACAACGCAGCAGGAGGGAAGGGTGCGCCCGAACGCGATCTACGTGATTCATTCAGGTTTCGCGGACGACGAACGCATTCGCGATGCGCTGCAACGGAAGGTCCTGGATCGCTTCCTGGCAAAGCCATGGAACACAACGCGCATCCGTGCGGACATCAGCGAGATGCTCGACATCGCACCCTAGCTTCGACGGCAGGAATCGCCGCGTCGGACACGGCCGTCGCGTCGCCACACGCGATCCGCGGTTGCGATCGCTCGTGCCCTCGAGGCTCGTTGTCTTTGCCGACGAGGGCTGAGCAAGCCGTTGCATGCCCACCGATCAGTCCCAGCGCGCTGAACTTGCGCTTGATGGGCTGTCGAAAAGGTAAGGCTCACCTGGCGCTGGCGTCGCTGGCGTCGAGCACCTCTCGGACCTTGCGCGTCAACGTCTCTGGTGTGA
>JACCYD010001169.1 GCA_013696695.1 Deltaproteobacteria bacterium
GCGGTCGACATCATCGCAGCCGGCAAGGCCGCCCAAGCCGCAATCGCAAGCGCGACCCCGCTGGCGCACAATGATCACAAGGTTCAGATCCTCAAGGCGGTGCTCGCTCGAACCATCCTGAATGCGATGAACGGGAGGGCATCGTGAGCGACGCGAGGTCCCCGGCGCGACGCGTGGAGCTGCCGGTGCTCTGCAAGTTCCTCCGCTGCAAGTCCGGCTACGGCGCAATCGAGAACAATACGGCGTGGCAGCTCGGGATCTCGACAACCGAGGCGTACTGGTGTCTTGCGACGATGGAGGCGTTCGGACCTGACGACTCGTACGCCCACGCGACGGTCTGTCAGGGCGGTCGTGCGTGCTACCGGCGCGATTCGGAATAGAGGGCACCCACGCAGCGATCCGGCGAATCGACGACATCGCCGCGTTCGATGATTCAGCGGGCGCCATCGAGATGTGCCGCCTCGGACTGGCGCGAAGCCGCTCGTGCTGGCTAGAAGAGCTAGTGATCTCCGACAGCTTGCTCCAACTGTTCGTCCGCACCCTCGCGTCACACAAACACGTCAAACGCGGCGCCATGACGCGCCATGACGGGGAGAGCGGCGCTCTCCCGGCCGACGTCGGTCGCGTGCTCGGTCACGTCGGTGCTTGGCGCTATGGTGATTTCCGGTTCATCCAGCCGTCGCAGCTCGATCTCGAACGCACGACGTTGACGAACCTCGCAACCGAGTTCGAGGCGGGGCGCTCGACCACGCGGAGCCACGCCTTGTGGAACAGCGCGTGGTATCCGCTCGCCATCTCCTCGATCGAGGTTCACGCGTTCGATTCCGTCGGCTGCTTCGGTGGCTCGCCGGAGCAGGTGGTGTCGTTCGTCTTCAGCAGTGGTGATTCATGGTGCGTGTTCCCGACGATCAGCGCGTGGCTGACCGCCCTGACCGAAGGCTTCGAGACCGAAGGCAAGGACGCTCTCGAGAAGGCATATGCGTGGGCGCGCGCGAACAAGGGATGCGTCGACGTCAAGCTGCCGCAGGATGTGGACGAGCAGCGGTCGAATCAGCGCTTCGAGGCTGGAATCGGCAGCTGGATCGAGCTCCGTCATCCCGATGGCAGGAGCTGGGCAGTTCGCGAGCGGCGTACTGGGTTCGAGCTTCGGATCGGCGAGGGGGAGGACGCGGTGATCCGCAAGCGCACTTCGGCGAATCCGAGCGCCGAGGTGCGCCGCCTCCTTCGCGAGCAGGCAGCAGAGGGCTTCGTCCGCACTAGCCAGTAGATGGAGCCAACCGCCGCGATCGAGCAGCCGTGTGGCACGTCGTTGATCCCCCTCAGCTGAGCTCGAGGTCGCGCACGTTCGGGTGATCGAACGACGGAAACACCGGCCGTCTCGCGGCCTCTGCGGTCGTCGTCGAGCGGGTCACCCGTACGCGTTCGAGCACAGGGGTGGCTTCGATCAAGCGCCAGGTCTGCGCACTCGATACGATCGGGTCGCTCCTTCGCGATGCACTCGTGTCGTAGTGGATGTGCAGGGACCGGAGTCGTGGATGGCTGCGCTTCAACAGCGTAGCGATGCCCGTCGTCAGGTGCTTCTCGCCACCACGGATCTTGACGTGGCGCAGGTACGGTCCGAGCGGGCTCTCCATCAGGTCGCGTTCCGCCGTGAGTCGGATGCCGCTCACAGCGTCGATTCGGACGTCGCCGAAACCGAACTGAAACGCGTTTTGGTCGTCCCGCAGAAACTGTTCGGCGGCGACACCCAGCAACTCGGCGAGCAACTCGCGACGGCGCGCTCGGAGCGCGTCGCTGGGGCCGAGCCCGGCGATTCGCAGATCGATGGCGATGAGCTCCCCGCGCGGATCGCCTTCCGTTTGCAACAGGTCGGCGTAGATCGCGAGGTTCTGGTGCGAGAAGTCGTCGTCGAGTGCGGCCTCGAGATCGAGTCGTGTCTGCACCCGACCCCTTAAATCACGAACTCGGCTAGTGGCGGGGAGCGATCATCCCGACCATCAAAAAACAACTCTTGAAAGGCCGCGTCGCGCTCGTCACGGGTGGAACCACCGGCCTCGGCTTGGGCTAGATGCCGATGCAGCCTGGTGGTCACGTCGAACGCCAACATACGCGCCGATGTCGGGCGCTTGCTGGAGGGGAGACCGCGTTCGGATGGAGGACGCATTCGAGCGACGTGCGAGACTCGTGAGGTGATCCCGAGCCGTGCGCTTGTCTGTCTGGTCGCGTGTGCTCGCCC
>JACCYD010001177.1 GCA_013696695.1 Deltaproteobacteria bacterium
CGATGGTGATGCGCTCGCTGGTGTCGTCGGATGGCGAGATGCCGGGTGCGGTCGTCGATCTCGTGAACTCGGCGAATGACGAGGCGCAGGAAGTGCTCGAGCGTCACGCGGGAACGCGCGATGTCGATCCCGGCGGCTGGGCCGACGGCATGCTCGCCCTCGCCAAGCGGGCGGGGCTGCTCGCTTGCGACGACTTCTCCGCTGCGATCTGGATGGTCGGCCGGCTCTCCGGCGAACAACTTCCCAGTCATGACGCCACGGTGGCGCTCGGTGCCGTGCTCGGCGGTCCAGACCTCGTGCGCTTCTACCTCTCCGACGACTACCAGCATCTGCGCGATGTCCTGACCGCCTGACCAGGTGATCGCCGACACAGCCGACACTCCCCTACATCAGGGGAGCGTTCGCCCAAATCGCCGGGGTGGCTGGATCGACACCTGGCCTCGCGATAGAGTCGAGCGTGCAGCCGGTTATGTACCCGTCGTGTAATCAGCCATACCGCGGTTACGTCGAGGACGACGCGTGAGTCAGAAGTTCCAGTCGGCGGTGCAGCACCGTGGCGAGGTGAGCTACGTCAAGCTCGGCGGTGTCATCGACGAGGACAACGAGCTCGGCGAGCTCGTCGAGAAGATTCCGAACGGCACCGCCGTGATCGATCTCGGCGAGATCGAGCGCATCAATTCCTGCGGCGTTCGCGACTGGGTGAACTGGCTCTCCAAGCTCGAGACCAATGGCACGCGCTCGGTGCTCGTCGAGTGCTCGCCGGCGATCGTCGCGCAGATCAACCTGGTCAATAACTTCACCGGCAACGGCGTGGTGAAGAGCTTCTACGTGCCGTACTTCTGCCCGGAGTGCGACGAAGAGAAGGTGTTGCTCGTCGAGGCGGGCGACATGGGTCCACCACCACACGAGCCGCCCACCTGTCGCTGTGACGAGTGCGATCTGGTGATGGACTTCGACGACATGCCGGACTCTTATTTCGCGTTCCTGTCGAACCAGAAGAAGCTGTCCGAGCACGACAAGATCAACGGCGCGATGAGCGCTGGGAACAAGCACGAGAGCAAATCAAAAGTCCGGTCGCGCGCCAGCCAGCCGAACCTCTCGGGCATCAAGCCGCCGAGCGTGCCGTCGCTGCCGTCGATCCAGCAGCGCAGCAGCGCGCAGAACTCGGGTGGCTTCCACGCGGCACACGGCAGTGGCCCGGGCCGCACCAACAACACGAAGCCGCCGAGCCGCCCGATGATGGCCGGCAAGCCGGGCAGTCGGCCTCCGGGAGGGCTCCAGTCGGGGCCGCATTCGCTGCCCGGGTCGAGCTTCTCGTCGTTCGCTGCCCAGTCGGCGCCGGCGCCGATGGCGGCTCCAAAGTCCAACGCGCTCGTGTTCGTGTTGATCGCGATCCTTCTCGGGGCGATCGGTGTGCTCGCATATCTCGTACTCACCAAGTAGCCGCGGGAGCGCATGATCGGCGAGACCGTCGGGAACTTCGAGATCATCTCACCGCTCGGCAAGGGCGGCATGGGCGAGGTCTGGCTCGCGCAGCAGAAGACGCTCGGGACCAAGGCCGCGATCAAGATCCTCGCCGCTGGGATCTCGAACAACGACGATCAGATCAAGCGGTTTCACAACGAGGCGATCGCGGTCAGCCAGATCCCACACTCCGGCATCGTCAAGATCTTCGATGCCGGCAAGCTCGGCGATCGCGCCTACTTGATCATGGAGTACCTGCAAGGCGAGACGCTCGCGAGCCGCATCAAGCGGATGGGCCGGCTCGAGATGACGCAGCTCTGTGACTTCGGAAGGCAGATCGCCTCGGTGCTCGACGCCACGCACGGTGCCGGCATCACGCATCGCGATCTCAAGCCCGAGAACATCTTCCTCGTGCGCGATGCCGAGCTGATGCATGGCGAGCGCGTCAAGGTGCTCGACTTCGGCATCGCGAAGCTCGACATCACCGTCGGGCCGCGAATGACGGCGGCGTCGGCGAGCTCGATCGGCACGCCGAATTACATGTCGCCCGAGCAGTGGCATAGCCTCGCCGAATCCGACTGGCGCACCGACGCGTACGCAC
>JACCYD010001180.1 GCA_013696695.1 Deltaproteobacteria bacterium
CTTCCGGGAGGGCATCTCGACCTCGCGGATCTACATCCGCGAGGGGCAGGAGAGCGTCGGCGCGGTGCTCGTCGAGATGATCACCGGGCTGCAATCCGCGTTCACCTATGTCGGTGCGACGACGATCGACCAGTTCCACGAACGCGCCGAGGTTGGCGTCCAGACGGCCGCCGGCTACGGCGAGGGCACGCCGCACGGCAAGATCCGCAACTGACCATCAAACCGTTGGCACACGCATCGCACCACTGGCGTGGACCTCGATGTCCAGGCCAGTTTCACGACGAAACGTGCTCGCCGCGCTCACCTATGTGGTGATAGCGCTCTGTTGCTCGTGCAGCAAAGACCGCCCTGAGCCGCTCTCGATCGAGATCACGGGTGAGATGGCGGGTAGTGAGGGCTTTGCGAACGCGCTGTTTCAGAGCCTGGACGCCGAGCTCTCTCCTGGCACCGTCAAGCGCGTCGATAACGGTGCCGTGTTCGATGCGATCGTCGAGGACCTCGACCGCGCGACCAGCAGCATCAACATCTCGATGTACATCTGGGAAACGGGCGAGGCCTCGCGCAGGATCACCGCCGCGATCGTGACCAAGGCGAAGGCCGGCGTCGCGTGTCGCCTCTCGATCGACGCGCTTGGGAGCTCGAAGTTTCAGGACCAAGTTGCCCCGGTGCTTCTCGCAGCGGGTTGCGAAGTGCGGATGTTTCGACCGATCGCCGCAGATTCGGTGACGACGCGCAACCACCGCAAGCTCGTGATCATCGATGGAGCCATCGCCATCACCGGTGGATTTGGGATCCGTGACGACTGGATGGGAGATGGCGTCACGGGCTGGCGCGACACCAACGTTCGCTTCACGGGACCCGCCGTGCGCGACGCGCAGCAGGCCTTCGCAGAGAGCTGGCAGGAATCAGGCGGCGCGCTGCTTCCCGCGACCGACTTCCCACGCGCAGCAGCCGGCGGCGGCTCGCGACTCGCGCTGGTCACGAGTACCGCGTCGCCACATCTCACCCGCGCGGAGCGTCTCGTGCAGCTCCTGATCGCCGCGTCGCAGAAGCGTCTCTGGATCACGATGGCGTACTACGCGCCTTCGAAGGGCATCCGCGCGATGCTCGCGAGCAAGGCGAAGAGTGGGGTCGATGTTCGGCTGCTCGTGCCCGACGAGCACAATGACTCCAAGGTCGCGCTGAAGGCGCAGCGGCTGCTCTACGACGAGCTCGCCGCAGCGGGCGTCAAGGTGTGGGAGTACCAGCCGTCGATGATCCACGCGAAGACGTTCGTGGTCGACGATCACCTCAGCGCCGTCGGCTCGATCAACCTCGACCCACTCTCGCTCAACCGCCTCGACGAAGACGCGCTCGTCATCGATGACCCGGCATTTACCGAGCAACTCGCTGCGGTCTTCCTGACCGACAGCGCGAAGGCGGTCCAGGTGGTCCCACGCCCTGGCTCGCTGGCTAACGCACGGTGAGATAGCCAACACGCGGCGTGGTCAACCGTCGTCGTCGTCGTCTTCTTCACCCTTCCCCAGCCACCCCCTGCGACGGAAGAACAGCAGCATCGACACCACGATCAACGCCATGACGCCGAGCAACGTCGGATACGCCCACGACGTATCGAGCACGAACATGTCGGGGAAGTTCATCCCGTAGAGCCCGGCGAGGAACGTCAACGGGATGAAGATGCTCGCCATGATCGTGAGCATCTTCATGACCTCGTTGGTGCGCGCGCCGATCACGGCCAGGTGGGTATTGAGCAAGGCATTGACCAGCTCGCGCTGCGAGTCGAGGGCATCCACCAGCTGCGCGCAGTGATCGAGGGTGTCGCGCAGATACACACGAACCTCGTCGGAGATCGCCGGATAGGACTCGCGAACCAGCCGCGCGAGCGCCTCGCGCTTGGGGAACAACGCACGCTGGAGCTGCGCGAGCTGGGCCTTCACCGTGTTGAGCTGTGCGAGCGTGCGTGGTGTCGGGTGCTCCAGCACGCGCGTCTCGAGGCGGAGGAGCCGATCGTTGATCTCCTCGATCACCGGGTAGTAGCCGTCGACGATCGTGTCGACGATCGCGTACGCGAGGTAACCGGAGCCGGCGGATCGGATCGGGCCCTTGTTCTCTCGAAGCCGGACCCGCACCGGGTCGAGCACGTCGCCGTAACGCTCCTGCACCGTGATCACGTAGTGGCGACCGACGAACAGGCCGACCTGCTCGACATCGATCGAGCCGCGGTCGGGCTCCCTCGCCATCCGCGCGATGATCAGGAGCTGATCTCCATATTCCTCGACCTTCGGGCGCTGCGGCGAGTTGACCACGTCCTCGAGCGCCAGCGGGTGGATCGAGAACAGCTCTCCCAGCTCGCGCAGCATTGCCTCGTCGCCGATGCCCTGAACGTCGATCCACACCGTGCGATGGTCGGTGAGGAGCGGTGCGAGGC
>JACCYD010001181.1 GCA_013696695.1 Deltaproteobacteria bacterium
GCTGACATCGGACGCGTTCAAGGCGTTCGCCGAACGCGTCAAGGACTCGCCAGTGTCCGAGGGTGGCTACGAGGCGAATCCGCTGCAGAGCGTGCCGAAGCTCGTCGACAAGGTCGCCAAGGAGCTCGGCGTCTCCAAGGAAGCCGCGGCGCTGTATCTACAGACGCTCGCACTCGCCGAGCCGACACAGCTGCGCGTCTGCCAGTGGAACGGCTGGAAACCGAAGCAGTACAAGGATGTCAGCACCGAGCTGGTGAAGAAGAAGCTGCTCGTCGAGGGCAAGCGCGAGCGCGCCGGGCGCACGTTGTTCATCAAGGGCGGCTACTCGAAGGGCGCGGGCAAGAACCTGCCGATGGAGGAGTGGAAGCAGCCGTTCTACGCCACGCTCGAGCGGCACGTGCCCAGCGAGCCGTGCCACCTCCTGTTCGCTCGCGCCTGGAAGCGCGTCGAGGACGGCGACAAGCCAGCTTAGCTGTGGGTGAAGGCCTACACCTTCGGGGGGACCTGGTATCGACGCAATGGGCTGAGGTACATGGATACACTCGAAGGCCGAGTCATCTTAGGTGAGCGAACGGCACCATCTGTTGCGGCGACAGATCGCGCGGTTGATTCGCGACGAACCTGTCAGCCCGACCTTCGTACAGTTCCTGGATGCGGTCGATCGCACGTATCACCAGTCTGATGAAGATCGTCGTCTGCTCGAGCGATCGCTCGAGCTGATGTCGGAGGAGATGCTCGAGCAGAACGCCGCGCTGTCGCGATCGCTGATCGCGGAGAAAGAGGTCCACACGCGGACGGTCCGGCTGCACGACGCGCTGACGCACCTGGCGACGATCCTCGCCGAGGGCAACGACCTGGTCACGAGCATGACGCGGATCTGTGGCGTGGTGGTGGAGGCGCTCGACGTCGAGCGTGCGAGCGTGTGGCGCCTCGATGACGACACCACTTCGATGCAGTGCCTGACGATGTTCGCTCGCTCGGGGCATCCGCCATTGGATTCGAACGTCGTCGCCATCGATTGCCACCCGGCCTATCTCACCGCGCTGCGAACGGCGCGCGTGGTCGCGGTCGACATCGACTCGCAACCAGAGCTCGCGGCGGTCGGCCCGGTCAGCCTGATCGACATCACCGCCGGGCTCATGGTGCCGTGCCGGATCGCCGGTCAGCCCGTGGGCGTCGTGCACATCGCGGTCATCGCGGGACCTCGCGATTGGACGGCGGAGGAGAAGCTGTTTGCGGCGTCGGTCGCCGACTGCGTGTCGCTCGCCCTCGAGAGCGAGCGCCGGCGTCGCGAGGAAGACTTGCGCATCGGGCTCGAGGCCGACCTGCGGCAGCGCCAACGGATGGATTCGATCGGCATGCTCGCCGGCGGCATCGCGCACGACTTCAACAACCTGCTCGTCCCGATCTTGGGCAACGCCGAGATGGTGCTCGAGTCGATCGAACCCAATCATCCCGATCGCGACCTGATCGACGAGATTCGCCAGGCCGGCATGTCCGCGCGGGATCTGGTAGGTCAGCTCCTCGCGTTCTCGCGCAAGCAAGTGCTCCAGCTGCGGACGGTCGACATCGCTGACGAGGCGCGCACGGTCGCGCGCTTGCTGATCCGCGCGTTGCCCGAGCACGTCGAGCTCCAGCTCGACCTCGTCGGCGCGCTCTCGGTGCGTGCCGACCCGGGCCAGCTCCAGCAAGTGATCCTCAACCTGGTCGTCAACGCGAAGGACGCGATGCCCGCCGGCGGGACGATCCGCATGATCGGTCGCCGGGTCGAGCTGCCAGGCCCGCACATCTCGCTGGTGATCGAGGACACCGGGACCGGGATGGACGAGGCGACGCTCGCGAAGGTGTTCGAGCCGTTCTTCACCACCAAGGAGCTGGGCCGCGGAACCGGACTCGGCTTGTCGACCGCGTACGGCATCGTCGAGCAGCACGGCGGCACGTTGACCGCGACCAGTCAGCTCGGGCGCGGCACGCGCTTCGAGCTGATGCTGCCGTGCGCCGTGGCTGCCAGCGCCGCCCAGCCCGAGCGCGCGAAGCGCCCGAAGCCCGGGCAGCAAGAGTCGATCCTCCTCGTCGAGGACGAGCCGATGGTGCTCGGCGTCAGCAAGCGGCTGCTCGTCAGCGCCGGGTTTCGCGTGATCGCCGCCGGCGGACCGGAAGAAGCAATCGCGCTCGCGTCCAAGCATCCCGAGATCGAGCTGGTGGTCACCGACGTCATGATGCCGGGCATGAACGGCGTGCAGATGTTCGACGAGATCTCGAAGCTGCTACCCGGTGCCGGCGTGCTCTACATGTCGGGTTACGATAACGAGGTGCTCGCGCCACAAGGCGTGCTCGCCGATGGCGTCGACCTGGTGCGCAAGCCGTTCTCGTCTGCGGACCTGATCGGCGCGATCGCGCGCCGCCTCGAAGCCGGCCGACGGAAGAGCTAGACGACGGTGCCTTCGTAGCGGCTGATCCACCGCGTCGGGTGGAACTCGGGAATCGCGAGCGGCGTGACGAGCGGCGCGTTGTCCTTCCAGAACGACTTGAACTCCACCTTCTCGCCGGTCCGGTAGAGGTGCATCAGGTACGCGCAGTCGCACGCGGCGAAGTCGGAGATCCATTGATCGAGATCGCGGATGCCGGCCTCGTGCAGGAGCTGCAGCGAGTACCGGCACGCCTGGTGCTCGTACTCGGTGAGCTCCGCGAGCTGCGGCTCGGTCCAGTTGCTCGGCCGCGCCATGCCGATCTCGCGCGCCCGCGCCGACACGTTCCACTGCACGGTGTGACCGAACAGGTGGACCAGGATGAACACGGCATCCTCGACGTCGAGATCGTGCTCGACCAGGATGCGCTCGCCGTCGAGATCGCCGGTGAACGGGTTGGGGACGTCGGTCACGGTGACCGGGATGCCCCACCGCCGCTCGATCAGCGGTTCGATGGTGTTGAACACGACCCGCAGGCGGTCGTCATCGGGCTTCGCCGCCCCGGTCATTTCGGAGCGTCGCTTCGACCCGCGACCGCGTTCGCGACGCGGACCTGCGCCATCTCGTGCAGGGTGCGCATCACGCTGTACGCGGTG
>JACCYD010001191.1 GCA_013696695.1 Deltaproteobacteria bacterium
TCACCGTGAGCCCAGCGGTAGACGCGTGGGTCGTTGCCGAGGTCACCGGTACGAGCAACATGTTCCCGGTGGTGTCGCCGACCGAATTCCCGCCGCTCGACGCGACGGTGATCATCCAGGCGCTGTCGGTCGGGCTCGATCTCTCGACGCTGCCGATCGCGTCGTCGCTCAAGCCGGAGCGCGTGCACCAATCGACGCCCTACGCGATCACCAATCCGATCAGGATCGACATCGATGGCAACGGCTGGACGCCGCCGAAATCGCCACTGCCGATGAAGCGCACCGCGAAACCAGCGGCGTTGCCCGACGTGAGATCTCAGTTCGATACCCTGCCGGAGGTCTCGCCATGAGTCTATCTACAATGAGGCTGCTGGTGGCTACAGCACTAGCCATCGCGCTGGCGTGTCCGCCTGCCGTGGCACACAAGTTCCCGCCGGTGCGCACGGTCGTCGTTCAGGTCGAACGCTGCGAAGTGGTGCTTTTCGTGGGCTATCGCCCCGGCACCGGTGAAGCGAGTGACGCGATGCTTCTTCGCGCGGTCAATCAACCGAAGGCTCAGGGTCTCGACGCGTTGCGGGCGATGCTCGCGCAGCAGGCGCTAACACCGCTGTCGCTCGCCGTCGATGGCATCACGCTGGTGCCCACCGCTGTCCGCACGAAGATCGGCGTCGAACCCGGCGGAGCGCGCCCGATGGTCGTGGTGCTGGTGACATACGCGGTTCCGGCGGGATCGCACCTGGCACTGAGCTCGAAGGAGCCACGCACCACGCGGATATCGTGGGCGGATCGCCAGAGTGGGCGCGTCGACGTCGAGCGCTCTGCCGCGCAGGGCAAGTTCTACGACGGCGTGGCCAGCTTCTTGCTGCCAATGGGATCGCCGACATGCGCAAGCCCATCCATTTCGCCATCGCGCTCTCCTCGCTGATCGCCTGCGATACCCCCTACGCAGATCAGCCGGCGGTCGATCCGAACGCCCCGCGCGTGCACATCACGTCGCCCGAGCGCGGCACGTTCGCCGGCACCGGCGCGACAGTAGAAGTCAAAGGCACCGCGACGGACGACACGTCCGTCACCTCGGTCGAGGTCAACGGCGTCACCGCGATCGTCCAGGCCGATGGCTCGTGGGCCGCAACGGTCCCGGTCGCCGCCGGCACGAACTTGCTCCACGCCATCGCGAAGGACGCGCAAGGCAACACCGGCAAGGAGACCCGCGCGGTCGTCGCCGGTCCGACGTCGGCGCTCGACAAGACGATCGAGCAGGCGATCACCGCGACGATCTCGGCACAGACCTTCGACGCGTTAGGCCGCGGCGCCAGCGAGCTCGCCGGCAACGCCGACCTGACGTCGCTGGTCACCCCGATCAACCCCGTCGTCGACATGGGCACCACCAACGGCGTGCCCGACTGCCTCTACGGTCAAGCACACGTCACCGGCGTCGACCTCGGGGCTACTACGCAGATTCGCCTGATCCCGACGTCGGGCGGCCTGATGCTCGATGCCGACCTCGACAACGCACGCGTCGACGCACACCTCCAGTGGGCGGTGTCGTGCTTCGATGGCTCGCGCAACGTGGCGATGACCGCCTCGCGCATCCACATCGGCGGCTTGCTCGCCGTCGGTCAGGACTTCTTCGGCAACATCGTGTTCACGCTCGAGAGCCCCGATATCTCGATCACCAACTTCAACGTCGACCTGGGCGGCGTGCCGCAGACCATCATCGACATGCTCGACCTCGACACCCGGCTCGGCCCGGTGCTCGCGTGGGCGACCGAGAAGTTCGTCGTCCCGATGCTCAACGATTCGCTCGCCGGTCTCAACCAGACCAAGACGCTCGACGTGTTCGGCAAGCAGGTCGACGTCACCCTGATGCCGAGCCGGGTCGACTTCAGCCTGCAGGGCGCCGCGGTGATCCTCGATACCGAGATCCGCGCGCAGGGCGACAGCGGCAACTTCGTCTACGTGCCGAACACCCTCCCGGCGATGGACCTCTCGCAGGGCTTCCAGCTCGCGATCGCAGATGACTCGGCAAACCAGCTGCTGACCAGCCTGTGGTCGGCGAAGGCGCTCGACCTCAAGTTCGATCTGTCGACCGGCCCGTACGGCGAGATCGGCCAGCTCTACGACAGCGTCGAGCTGTCCGCGAAGGTACCGCCGTGGCTCGATGCCTCGAGTGGCAAGCTCAAGCTCGTCGTCGGCGACCTGATGGCGTCGTTCAAGAACGGTGAGCAGGTCGTCACCCAGGTGTCGATCAACGCCGAGGTCGAGCTGTCGGTGACCGCCGATCCGACGACCGGCGCGCTGCGCCTCGACGTCGGCCAGCCGAAGGCGTTCGTCGACGTGCTCGACGACCAGATCGACGGCGCCAACGCGCTGTCGAACGCGCAATTCGAGGCGATCAGCTCCTTCGCCTTGTCCCGCGTCGTCGCGGTCGGCTCCGGTGCGGTCGGTGCGATCCCCCTGCCATCCGCCGGTGGCGTCTCGGTGAAGAACGTCTCTGTGTCGCAGCAGACCGGCTACCTCGTCGTCGATGGTGAGATTCAGTAGCGCGCGGTAGCGCTCTCTCACGTTGTGCTTTCGGCACACGCCGCCGGCGTCTTTTTCCACGGGAAGGCCCACTGTGATTTAGGTGCTTGACCAGAGGTGCCTCGCCGAGTGACACCCCCCACATGACTCGGGGGGCTCGATGAACGCGTTTTCGTCGCGGAGAAAGACCACTTACCTGATCGTGGGCGCCGCGCTGGCGGTCGCGATCAATAGCTCGTGTAGCGGCGGCTGCGGCGGATGCGGCCTCGAGCCGATTCCCGGTGGCTTCCCCTCGGAAGAGCGGGCGCCGAACGCGGTCCAGGTGCGCGTCAGCCAGAGCGGCCTCGCCGCGATCACCAATAACCCGGCCGCCTTGATCAGCGGGCTCGGCACCGGCCCCGCGCCGGGCGTCGTCCAGTTCGATGCGATCCAGATCGATCTCAATCGGGCGACCAACGATGCGCCGCGGCTCGTGCTCGCGCCGCAGCAGGGCGCCTCGCGGCTCGACGTCACGATGCGCGCACGGTTGTCGACGCCGACGCCGATGAAGGTCGACGTCCCGCTCGCGGGCGAGTGCGATCTGACGATCGACACCACCGAAAACTGCGGCGCCGTGCCGAACCCGCCGAACCCGAACGATGGCAACCACTGCGACATCAAGGTCGACGTGCCGATCTCGTTCGTCCAGGAGCCTAATCCGATTCTCACGACGCGCGTCAACATCGGTGACGTCGCCATCACCCAGCTCACGCAGGACGACATCGAGCTATCCGGAAGCTTCGGCTGCCAGATCGCGAATGGCGGCGTCGACGCCTTCGACTTCATCTTCGACCTGCTCATCGATCAGATGAGGGGCGCGATCCAGGAGCAGATCCAGGGTCAGACGTGCAAGGCGTGTCCCGGCGGCACCGCCGACGAATGCGGTCCGTTCGCCAATGCGTGCACCGAGAACGTGTGCATGAAGCCCAACGACGAGTGCCTCCAGGAGCTCGGGCTCGCAGGTCGCGCGCGCGGCACCGCGATCTTCGGCGCGCTGTCGCCCGGCACCACGGGCGCGCTCGACATGTACGAAGTCGCTGGCGGCTACGCCACCACGAACAGCAACGGCATCGCGCTCGGCATGCTCGGCGGTATGGTTCCCGGCGGCACCGCGCGCGATCGCTGCGGCCCGCCCGCCACCGCGCCCACGAACCCGCCGGCGCTGATCTCCCAGTTCTTCCAGGGCAACACGCGCCCCGACAACGACGACCCGTTCGACGTCGCATTCGGCGTCCACAAGTCGCAGCTCGCGGACTTCGCATACGCCGGTTACGACGGCGGCCTGTTGTGCCTGACGATCAGCAACGCCACCGTCAGCCAGCTGACCACCGACACGATCTCGCTGCTGTCGCGCTCGCTCGGCAACCTCAACGAGAACAACTCGCCGGTCGCCGTCGGGCTCCGCCCGCAGAGCCCGCCGACCATCGTGCTCGGCAAGAACGTGTTCACCGACGACGGCCAGGGCAATGTGACGCTCACCGAGCCGCTGCTCGACATCACGTTCACCGGGATGGAGATCGATTTCTTCGCGTCGGTCGACGACCAGTACATCCGCGTGTTCACCGTCGTCGCCGATGTCCACTTCCCGATCGGGCTCCAGGTCACCGGGATGGGCGAGCTCCAGCCGGTGATCGGCAGCCCCGACGACGCGTTCACCAACCTGTCGGTGAAGAATTCCGAGGCGCTCACCGAGGCGCCCGAAGAGATCGCCGAGCTGTTCCCATCGATCCTCGGGCTCGCGCTGCCGCAGCTGTCGGGCGGGCTTTCTCCGATCGCGCTGCCGGATCTCGGCGGCCTGCAGCTGTCGGTGTCCGACATCACGGCGGTGCCCACCACACCGGGCGGCACCGAATCCGACTTCCTCGCGATCTTCGCGAACCTGGTGGTGGCCACGGCGCAGAAGCCGGTCCACACCACGGCCGTCGTCGCCGACATCTACCATCCGCCCGCCGCAGACGCGCGTGCGCCGAGCCGCTGGAAGCAAGCGCGTCAGCCGAGCGTGACGCTCGCGCTCGGCGCCGAGAACGGTGGTCTCGGTGATGGGCGCGACGCCCAGTACTCGTGGAGGATCGACGGCGGCACGTGGTCCGCGTGGTCGACCAACCCGAACCCGAAGCTGACGTCGAAGGTGTTCTGGCTCCCGGGCACGCACACGATCGAAGTCCGCGCGCGGCAGACCAATCGTCCCGAGACGATCGACCTCACGCCGACCACGCTGGTCGTCGAGCTCGGCGCGAATTCCGGCATCGAGTCGCGGATCACACCGTTCCACGGCAGCCCGGGCGAGGGTGCCGGCTGCAACTGCGAGGCGAGCAACGATCCGATCTCGGCGATGCCGTTCGCCCTGATCATGCTCGGCTTGATGGTGCCGTTCAGGCG
>JACCYD010001193.1 GCA_013696695.1 Deltaproteobacteria bacterium
TCACCGGCCCGATGGTTCTCGCTAGAGGAGCACGCCGCCAGTTCTCGCTAGAGGAGCACGCCGCCAGTGGGTAGCCCGGCATCGGGCGGTACCGGCGCTGGCTCCGAAGCGCTGCCACTTCCCGCACCGGGCTCGACCGGCAGCGCGACACCCGGCCGCGCGGGCTCGCGACCCGGCATCGGCGGCATTGGCGGGAACGCGGTGAGCGCACCATTGGGACCCGCGCGCAGCTCCTCGGCGAGCTTGCGCACGTACGTGGCCCACGCGTTCGCGTCCGAGACGTGACGCGGGCGCTGCGCGGCGGCGGCATCGAACTGCTTCGCCGCATCGGTGAGCGCGGTCGCTGCATCCTTGAGCTTGGCCGACGCACGCCAGTAGCCGACGTCGCCCAGGAGTCGCTCGATGTCGCGGCGGTGATCGCGGCGCTCGGGTGCGCGCGCGTGGAGCAGTGCTTGATCGAGGAGACCCGCGGCGTCGTCGATCTTGGTGACCTCGCGTGCGGTCAGCAGACTGCTCGCGCGCTCGACGAGGATGTCGAGATACCAGCGCGACAGCTCCTCTTGATCTTCGGTCTCGCGCTCGCGGCACTCGGCCTCGGGCGGGATCTTGATCGGCTTCCACATCGTTGGCCCACTCGGGTCTCCTTCGTCGTCGATGCTGCGCTCGCCCCACGGCGGGAAGCCGCGCCCTTGCTTTGCGTGAACCTCCTGCGGTTCGCACGTGATCATGAAGCGCTGCTTGTTGAGGTTGCCGAGCACGACGAGCGCGCCGATGCCGAGGCCGAGCACGCCGACCAGTGACATGATCGCGATCAGCTTGCCGCGGCCTTTTCGCTGTGGCTGGTCGCCGAAGTCATCGTCGTCGTCGAGGTCCGGCGGTGGCGGCGATTTCCTCTTCGGCTGTTTCTGGGGCTTCGCGCCGACGCTCTCGCGCAGATCGTTGTCGCTCGAGCTCGTCGACAACGGCTGCATCGGATCGTCGTGGTCACGCGCGCGCGTCGTCGCCCCGCTCGTCGACCGCACCGCACCACTCGTCGACGACACCTCACCGCTCGTCGACGACACCTCACCGCTCGTTGACGACACCTCCCCACTCGTCGACGGCGACGGGCTCGCCGACACCGCTCCAGCGTCCGCGTAACTTCCCGATGCGTACGCGCCGGAGCTCGTCGGCTGCGCATACGCACCGCTCGTCGGCTGCGCATACGCACCGCTCCCCGGCTGGTCATAGGTTCCGGAGCTCGTCGGCTGCGCATACGCCCCACTCCCCGGCTGCGCATACGCCCCGCTTCCCGGCTGCTCGTACGCCTCGCTCCCCGACTGCTCGTACGCTAGCGGCTCTTCCAATGTCTGCTCGTCAGCGACCGAGCTCCTACCAACGAACGGCTCGGATGCGCCGGATTCGACGACCACCGACGGCTCGGCGACCGCGCCGGACTGCGTTTCCCAGCCACCGGAGACGCTGCTGGCCACGCCGGACGGCACGCTGTCTTCGGTGTCCGGCGTTTCCCAGCTCGCACGCGGCGGCTTGGTCTCGGCGCGCGTCGTCTTCTTGCGCGGTTGCGGCGGCGGCTCGTCCGGATCCGGCGGCTCCCAGCTCGCGCGGGGCGGCTTCTTCGGGGGATCGTCGCCGGTGCTCATTGCAGCACGCTCGTCATTGCAGCACGCTCGTCATTGCGGCACCGCTCGTCATGCGACGCCTCTCACGGCGCAACCTCCACGCGATTTCGTCCGCGCTCCTTCGCACCGTAGAGCGCGACATCGGCGCGATCGATCAGATCCGGCATCTTCTCGTTCATCCGCCACTGCGCGATCCCGACGGAGATCCGCAGTAGCAGCGCGAGACCGTCACCGACATCGAAGGCCCGCTCGCAGACGCGTTGCCGCATGCGCTCGCCGACCTCCCACGCACGACCGGCGTCGGCCTTCGGCAGCACCGCGAGGAACTCTTCTCCGCCGTAGCGAACGAGAATATCGCCCGCGCGAATCGCACCACGCAGACGCCGCGCGACCTCGGCGAGCACGACATCGCCGATGCCGTGGCCGTAAGAATCGTTGACCGCCTTGAAGTGATCGACGTCGACCATCGCGACCGACAGCGTGCGATCGCGTTCGATCGCCGCTTCGATCTCCTGCGGGAGCCGCGACATCAGGAACTCGCGGTTGTAGGCGCCGGTCAGCGGATCGGTGACAGCGACGCGATGCAGGCGCACGTTCTCGATGTCGAGCGCGATCGTCATCGAGATGAACTTCACGAGCTCGAGATCGTTGGCATCGAAGGCATGCGGCCGCTCGGCGGTGGCGGTCACGCAGCCGACGCGTTCGCCTCGCGCGATGAGTGGCACGCAGAGCAGCGACGCGATCGGGGTCTGATTGAGCGCCAGCTGGACGAAGCGTGGGTCTTGGGTGACGTCGCCGATCAGCGCCACCTCACCCTTCTCGACGACCCAGCCAGCGACGCCTTCGCCGATCTTGAACGACAGCGAGTGCACGCGCTCGGTGCGCAGGCCGTAGGCGGCCTTGGCAAGCAGCCGCTCGCGCTTGGCGTCGAGCAGCATCACCGAGCACGCCTTGGCGTCGATCAGCTGGCAGATCAGCTCCGCGATCCGCGACAGCAGGATGCCGGGATCGAGATCGGAGCCGATCAACTTTCCGATCTCGAACAACGCCGCTGGGAGCTTGTCGAGGCCGGTCATACGTTTTGGACATAGCCGATGAACGGCAGGTTCCGGTACTGCTGGGAGACGTCGAGGCCGTAGCCGACGACGAACTTGTTCGGGATCGTGAACCCGAGATAGTCGATGACGACCTCGCGCTCCGAGCGCTCCGGCTTGTGGAGGAGAGAGCACAGCGTGAGCGACGCGGGGCGGCGCGTGTTGAGGTTTTCGAGCAGGTAGTGAACCGTGTGACCGGTGTCGACGATGTCCTCGACCACGATCACGTGCTTGCCCTCGATCGGGCGCGACAGATCCTGGGTGATGCGGACGACGCCGCTCGACACCGTCGCATCGCCGTAGCTGGAGATGCCGATGAAGTCCATGTAGATGGGCAGTGCGATGTACCGCGCGAGGTCGGAGAGAAAGATCACCGAGCCCTTGAGCACACCGATCACCACGACGTCCGCGGACTGGGCCCGGGCCGCGTAGTCCTTCGTGATCTGCGTCCCGAGCTCGGCAACACGCTTTTCGATGGCCTCGGCGGACAGGAGCTCGGCGAACGGCTCGGCAGGCCGGTTCCAAGGCGGTGCAACCATGAGACGAATGTATCCCTAGACGTCCG
Organism: Deltaproteobacteria bacterium; assembly: GCA_013696695.1. Lineage (GTDB taxonomy): Bacteria > Myxococcota_A > Polyangia > Haliangiales > Haliangiaceae > JABFXX01. The sequence continues at coordinate 3,279 of JACCYD010001193.1, forward strand.
GGAGGATCCTCCACGCGGGACGGGATTGCGCGCTACAATCATTCGAATGGTCGGCAGCGGCGACCTCGATCAACATTTGGGTGCGTTGCTGGGGGAGTCGACGAACGAGATCGACGTCGCCCGGAAGAACCGGGTGTTCTGTAACCGCAACTTGCGGATGGACTCGATCGAGATGATCGGGTTCGACATGGACTACACGCTGGCCCTGTATCACCAGGACCGG
>JACCYD010001198.1 GCA_013696695.1 Deltaproteobacteria bacterium
CTTCAGGCGTTCCTCGAGCGACATGTCGAGGAGCTCGAGGATCATGAAATCGTTCTCGACGCGATCGCGCACGGCCGGCGGAATGAATCCGTGGCTGTCGCCTTCACCGGAGCCGAGCAGCTCGACGATGTTCGGGTGACCCTGAACGCGCTCGAGGATCTCCTTCTCCATCTGGAAGCGCATCTGATCTTCGCCGGTGACGCCCTTCTGCAGACACTTGAGCGCGACTGGACGGCGTAGCGTGGTCTTCGATTCGACCCAGCGCTCCTCGCCGAGATAACACTTCGCGAAGCGGCCGGAGCCGAGCTCGATCGGGCTGCCATTCTCGTCGACGACGAACGCGTAGATCCGCGAGCGCGAGACGTACGGCGTGGGCTGCGAGATCACGCCGGAGGTCTGGGCGATCTGATTGCCCTGCTGCGCGTGCTGCCCGCCGTGTTGTGCCGGCATCTGCGTCATCACCGAGCCCGGCATCGAGCCCGGGTTGGTGTACGGCATGATGTTGCTGCCGAACGGCTGTTGCTGTTGCGGCGGCTGTTGATGATGGTGCTGCGGCGGGCCGAGATGCGAGAGCGTCGGCGAACCGGCGGCGAACGGCTGCTGATGCTGCGGCATCTGCGTAGCCAAGGAGGAGTGCGGGCGCGGCGTGCCCTGGGGCTGCGCGTTCGGCATCTGGTTGATGTTCGTGGCATCGCCCTCGAACTCTTCGAAGTCCGGATGCACGGGAGCCTGCGACGGCGCTTTGTTGCGCGGTCCCCCCGGAGGATTTGGCGGCTGCCCTTGAGCCATGGATCAACGACGACGATGCACGGTTTTCGGGATCGTCCGGCCCCGAGTGTAAACGAAATACGCGTCGGATCCGGGGCCGAAGTCGAACAGAATCGGGTCCGTGCAGTCCTCGACCGCGACCGCGACGCGGTCCGCCCCGATCGGGAAAATCAGGGCCGTCGTGGGATTGGCGTCGGGGACACCCGTCGTGACGCGGAGATGGCCGATCTCCTGCGCACGCGGCGTCACCAGAGCGATGTCACTGGGTTGTTCGAGCGTGACGGCGGGGGAGGGCCGACCTCCCACGTGGGCGATGAAGCAGGACAGCCCCTTGATATGGATGAGCCGTGCGTGGGTCGGGCTCGACAGGTACGTGATCCTGACCTTGCTACCCTGACCACCGACGAGATCTGCGACGCCGGTCGGCGAGTGCAGGAAGTGAATGCGGCGCTCCGCCACCGGCTGCGGGAGATCGGAGAGCGCGATGCGCTGCGGCGCGCCCGCATGGGTTGGTGTCGCCGTGTTCATCCATGGCGGACGCGGCGTCGGGGGTGTCCATCCCGAGGTCGCTCGCGGCGGTCCCGACGACATCGCGGTCGGCGGAGGTGTGTTGGATGGTCTCGGCGGATACTGCGGTTCGGCGACACCCTCGGTCGTGGTCCCCGACGGCGGCGTGATCGCACTGACCGGGGTCGTGGGAGTCAGCGGTAGATCTTCCGGGACGCGCGCACTGGGCTTCGGTTCGGTGATGCTCGCCAACAATGCGCGCGCGAGCTCGTCGACGTCCGACAGCCGCTCCTTCGGATCGAAGGCGAGGGCCTTCGAGAGCAGCTCGATCATCTGCTTCGGGACCCCGTGCGGCGTCAGCGCCTCGCGCACGAGAGTGTCGGCGTGGCGGCGCTTCTTGTACCCGGCATAGACATCTTCGTCGGCGAAGACCGCCTTGCCCGACATCATGTAGACCGCGACGACCGCCAACGAATAGATGTCGGTCGCGGCGCTCACCGGCTGACCGGCGAGCTGCTCCGGTGCCGCCCAGCTCGGCGAGTACATCGCGAGCTTCTGGCCGGCGACGATCGCGGTGTCTTCGGCGCGATTCTCTTGCTCGGATTCGTCGGCGCTCCACTTCGCGATCCCGAAATCGGCGAGCTTGGGCAGCTTGGAGAGGCCGACCGAGCCGAACAGGATGTTCTGCGGCTTGATATCGCGGTGCACGATCCCGAGCGCGTGGGCTTCCGACAGCGCTGCGCACATCGCACCGATGATGCGTGCGGTTTCAGAGATCGATTGCACGCCTTGCTCGCGGACGACGTTCGACAGCGTGCCGCCGTTCATGAACTCGCAAACTTGCAGCGGCATGCCTTCGTTACCGGTCCCGCCGCCGAGGTGACCGAAGTCATAGATGCGTAGCGTGTTCGGGTGCGTCAGGCGCGACAGCGCGAAGGCTTCCTGGACGAAGTGCTCGTAGCTGGTGCGACCCACGCCCGACTGGCCGCCGAGGCCAGAGAACACCTTGATGCAGACCGGACGACTGAGGCGTTCGTCGGTGCCACGGAACACAACGCTGTGGCCACCTGACGCGATCTGCTCGACGACCCGATAGCGCCCGAGCACCATGTCGCCGACGCCGACCTTGACCGCGTCCAGCGGCGGCGGTTTCGGCGGCTTTGGTGCCGTGCCCATCGCGGCAAATGGTACCGCGTTTCGGGGAGCCTAATTCGGCGTCAGCTTGATCGAGGACTGCGGGACTTCGATGGGCTGGTCGACACCTAGCTCCAGGACGTCAACCCCGACCAGATCCTGCGTGCCGACGGTCGCCGAGGAGCCATCGGTCAGATGCAGAGGACCGTAGACGAATTCGATCGTTCCGCTCGGATCGAGGATCGCCTGAAACTGGACGTTGCCCGGGAAGCTCACGAAGTCGAAGCCCTCCCATTGCACGATTCGCGCACCCGCTGACAACTTCGTGCAGACGATGACATCCGCGAGATCGTCCCAGTGCGGGGCGACATGGACGACACCCGTGGCCGACGCGTCGAACAGCGAGAAGCTGTCGAACCGCGCTTCGGTGATCGTGGTGTCGAACGACAAGAAGCCGTTCGACGACACCACGAAGTTGGTGACCGCATCGCCGTGCAGCTCGAAGCCCGACGGTGCCGCGATCGGCGCCGACAGGCCCTCGTCGTTTGCGGGATTCCCGGTCGAATCCTCGGCGAGCGCGACCAGCGTGGCGCCGGGGCCGCTGCACGCGTCCTCGAACGTCGTGGCGGTCTGCGCCGCGGTGTAGGCCCGCGCGGTGACGGTGACGGAGACGGTGAACGCTCCGGTGGTCGTGCCGTTGGCGCCGCGGACCTTGAACGCGGTGAAGCCGCTGAGGTTCATCGTGATGGTGGTGACCTCGTTCGCGTTGGTGCCGTTGGCGTTGATCACGAGCCGATCGGACTCGTCGGGGTCGAGGAGGACGAGCTCGAGATCGAGCGTCGGCTGCGCGCCGTCGGGTGCGATGGTGATCTGGGCCGTGTGACCCGCGAGCGCCTCGAAGTAATAGCGCTCCTCGGATCCGGCAGTGAGCGTGGCGCTATCGCTCTTGGTCTGGCCGCCGGCGATCGCCGGGCCACCGAAGTCGTCGTAGACGCGGGTCGAGAAGCTCATCCCGAACGTGCCGGTGGGCGAGGCCAACGTCGGGTTGACCTTGATCAGGAAGTTCGTCGTCGCGGGTGGCAGCGTCGCGAGCGGGTTGCGCAGGATCTGGTGGACCGGCGTCGAGCCATCGTCGTCGAACGTCACGCTCCGTAGCGGCGTGCCGTCGCCCTGACGTGTGGTCGGCGTGGCTTGGTTGAACTGCGTGATCAGGCCGTCGAGCCGCCCGAACGCGAAGCCGGGCGTCTGCGGGACGACGACCGCCGGGTCGAAGAAGTCGACGGCGAGCGAGCCGTTGCCGCCGGTGGTCGACACGTTGAACGTCTGCCACGGCTCGGTACCCGCGTTGTAGGTGAACGGGTTCGATCGCACCGAGTTGAAGGCCGTCTGCGCGGTGGGCGTGTCGAGCGTGATCGCCGTGGGCGTCAGCGGCGTGATGGTGCTTTGCACCGTGAACGGATCGCCGACCGCGTTGCGTGGCGCGAACAGGAAGAAGTAGTAGCGGCCGGGCGTCAGGCTGCGGAGCAAACCCTTGTAGGCCTCGAACGTGTGGATCGTGGGTTGATTTCCGCTCACGGTCAGCAGACCGGTGAACGGGCTCGCGAAGCTGCCGTCCTGATCGATCAGCGAGCCCTGCATCGGCTCGCTGAACGCGATGTCCATCGCGGTAATCTCGCCCGTCGCGGCGACATCGAAGTGAAACAGGTTGATGTTGTCGAACTCGCTTTCGCCCGCCGTGATGAACGACGTGCCCTTCACGGTCGCAGCCACCGTGGCTCCGGTGGTCGACAGCGCCTGCGACGTCGTGTTGACGTCGACAGCGATCGCGAACTCGGCGGGGCCGATCGCGTAGTTCCACGCGTAGTCGAGGATCACGAGCGGCGAATCGCCCGCCTCGATGCCACCGAACAGCGCGCGGCTGATCGGCCCGTCGGCCGGGCGACCGGGACCGTTGGCGCTCGTCGCGCCGGCTTCGTTGTACTGGCGGAGCACGCCGTTGTTGACGATCACGAGCGACGACGCCGCGCGCGAATCGATCGGATTGCCGAGCGCGTCGAGATCCGGCTGCCCGTCGCCATCGAGATCCTCGGGATCGATGACCGCGACGAGACCGGTGAAGCCGGTGGGGAACGCGCCGGTGAAGAACTTGAGGTCTTCCCCGATCGTGCCCGTGATGCCAGTCGTCAGATCGAGCACCTCGGGCGTGGGCAGCACGCGCTGCGTGATCGTGACGTAGTAACAGCTGGTGCCGTCGGGATTACCGGCCGCCGGGAAGCCTTCGCCGTTCTGCGTCAGCGGCAACAGCGTGCGCGTGTCGGTCATCACGATCTGGTAGTGACCGGCGACCGGCAAGAACACCTCTCGCTTCGAGGTGTCGGTCGAGAGGTTGATGCCGAGGCGGAGCCAGTTCCCGAGGATCGGATCGTCGCCGAGCATCAAGAAGCCCGCGGCGAGGCCCTGCACGCCATCGGCGGCGATGTGGAGCAGCGTCGGGCCAGTGACGTCGAATTCGTAGACGTCGAGGTCGGGCGAGTTGTTGTCGAGAGGCGTGATGCAGCCGTGGACGACCAAGCCCTCGCCTGGTTCCTTGATCGAGAGCAGGCCCGCGGGCGTGGCATCGATCTCGAACCCGTTGGGCTCGGGGCCTTCCTCGAAATCGATCGTCAGATCGCCGGTCGGGTCCTGACAGACGCCGTTGATCAACACGGTGCCGTTGCCACACACGCTGGGATCCGGGACGCACTCGAGCGTCAGCGGATCGAGCACGGTGCCGTCACCGCAGATCAGATCGGTGGTGCCGTCGGGCTCGCAGATGTTGTCGCCGTTGGTGTCGCTCGTGCCCTCACCGCACTCCTTCGAGTTATCTCCGCACGCCGCGAGACAAACCAGGGCCAGCACGCCACCCAATGTGGTCTTCATAGGCGCGCACAATACCTCGACTCGTCGGGGCAGGGCCCGCCCGGCGGCTCAAGGCGCGGAGAACGTCACACCGTAGCTGCGCCTGCCTCGGGGGCTCCCCGACGGTGTTGGAGGCGTGTTCGCCCTCGTGCTATCTGGAAGATCTGTCGGTCCGGCACATTGCACTCGCGGTCTTGGGGGTCCTCGTCCTGGGGATGGGCGTGTATCTGTTCTTCGAGGTGCGCTCGCGCCCGGCAGCCCCGCAAGCGCGCACCGCCGCGAAGGCTGCCGAGCCAGAGGCGGAGGACAAGGAGGACAAGGAGGTTGGAGAGGCGAAGGCCCAGCCAGCCGGAGATCGCCCGTACACCCCGGGCATCCGCGGGATGGCGCGCAAGGTAGAGAACGAGAAGGTGGGCGATCCGGCACGCGGCGACGCGGGCAGCGCCCCGGCGCTCGGGAGCGAGGACCCGCCCGCCGACGGCAAGCTCGAGGGGCCCAAGCTCGAGGCCGTGATGGCAGAGGCGAACCGGGCGTACGACAAGATGGAGTTCGACGACGCCCGCTCGATCGCTCAGAAAGTGCTGAAGCAGCACCCCACCAACACGCGGATGTTGCGCGTCATGGCGTCCGCACACTGCATCGAGAGCGACACCGCCGAGGCCCAGAAGTACTTCAACTTGTTGCCGCCGCCCGACCGCGAGCAAATGAAGACCCGGTGTGCGCGCTATGGCGTGACATTCACCGATCCTCCGGCCAAGTGAGACTTTACGGCAGCTCTTGCCAGGATTAACGTACGCGCCCAGAAAGCGAAGTACATGACTAACCTCGTCGAGCACCTGGGAAAAGAACCTGGCCGTCAGGCAGTGATTACGGACTGCATCGAGTTGATCGATGCCCAGGTGAAGCAGAAGGGCTTCTTGATCAAGAGCGCGTACGCGACGATCAAGACGATCAAGCGCAAGTTCGTCCCCGAGGTCGTCGACACCTTGCTCGACGACTGGCTCGGCAAGGTGCAGCCGCACTTCGACAAGTGGTCGGCGAACAAGTCGAGCTCGCTCACCGAATTCCTGGTCTCGCGGTCCGATGACGTCGCGGAAGACCTGCTGTCGGTGACCGACCAGCGCGCTGCGAAGTCGTCGAACGGCACGGCGAAGAAGATGTATTCGAAGATGCGCGACGGCGCGAAGAAGAACGTCGTCGAAGCGATTCCGGATCTCGCGAAGCTGATCGAGAAGCACCTGGCCACCATGCCGGTGCAGCCGTCCACCACCGCGTCGTAACGCGATCTACGTTTTTCTGCCCCTCCCCCCTACACACGGCGATCTCGCGGCCGATGTAGGGCAGCAACTCAAGGAGGCGTAGATGAAGACCGCACTGATGATTTCTGCTTTTGCTGTATCCCTCAATGCTTGCGCGATCGACGAGGTCGGTGTCGAGCTCGACGAGGTGCCCGCTGATTCCGATTCGGACGGCCCGCATCACGAGAAGCTGGCGGCCAATGGCATGTCGTCCGACATGATGCTCCTGACCACCATCCCGGTCGCGAAGCTCACCAACGCGTATGCGGACACGATGGCGTCCACGCCGGAAGGCCGCCACGTCCTGCAGTACCTCGTCGGTTGCGCCCTCGCGTCCGGCGCGACCCAGGTCGCGAGCTACACGAGCGGCGGCGTTCAATACACGATGACCATCCCCGGCTCGATCGGTCTGTACACCGGTTGGAAGTCGTTGGCTCCGTCGCTGACGTCTCAGCGCCTGATCAGCAGCTGCATGCTGTCGCGGATGAACGAGTCCGGCGCGTCGCTGACGATCTCGATCCGCGGCACGTCGTATCCGATGGACGCCGGCGAGACCACCAGCCACACCATCCAGGAGGGCGCGTTCTTCGGCAACGTGTTCGCCGGCTCGGACAACTACTGGGGCGCATGCGATGCAGCACCCGCGACCGCCACGTCGCGGCAGTGCGCGCAGAACGGCCACTGCGGCGTGGTGACCTGGGCCGGCGCCTGCTCGACGGCGTGCACGGGCAGCAGCACGCTGTCGTGCACCGCGAACGGCATCACCTGGCCGACCGCGACCGTGTATCTCAACGCAGCCGACTTCTAAGCCGGATCGTTACGGCTACTGCTGGTCGAGCAAGTACACCATCAAGTAGCCCTCGGCCGTACGGCGAGGACCGGGTGCACCGGACATCAGGCGGAAGTCAGCGGCGAGCTGGCGCCGCTGATAGCTGCGATACAGCGAGATCGGATCGATCTCGTGC
>JACCYD010001211.1 GCA_013696695.1 Deltaproteobacteria bacterium
GTGCGGTTGCGGGCCATCGTCGAGCACGAGCCGCGCGTCGCGCCGCGAGCGATCGGGCCCGGCTCGGCCATCGCCTCGCGTGTTGAAGCCGTCGGCGTTCGAGCCGCCGCTGTCGGAGCCGGAGTAGGGACCACGCGTGTGGGAGCCGGCCGCAGGCCCGTCCCCGATAGGCCCGACGCCATCCGGATGCTGCGGGGCTGCCGAGCCGGAGCCTGCGCTCGTGGCCGAGTCAGAATTGGCTGACAAGGGCCGCCGGCCGCGACGTTCGGGGATCGCGAGCGGTGGATCGACGTTCGACGCGACCAGCAGGCGATTCGCGTCGTACACCGACGCCTCGATCCGTTGCGAGCGTAGCTTGCCGAGCGCGGTCTCGAGCGACGGCTGATCGTCCGCGACGTTCTCGAGGTGCTGGATCAGCGACGGGACGATGTGGTCCTCAGGGCGCGCGGCGTCGTGCGGACCTTCCGCGATGAAGATCACGACCGCGGTGACGGCGAGCAACACCAGCTGGACGACGCCAACGACGACGAGTCGCGATGCGAGCGAGCCGAGGCGGCGGGTCATTTTTCGCCTGGCGTCAGCATGTAGCCGACGCCGCGGATGGTCTTGAGCAGGCGCGGATTGCGCGGGTCGTCCTCGATCTTGCCGCGCACCCGCGACACCACGACATCGATCGAGCGATCGAAGGCCTCGTCGGCGGTGCCGTGAACGAGCTGGAGCAATTGCTCGCGCCCGAGCACGCGGCCCACGCGCTGAGCGAGCACGTGCAGCAGCTGGAACTCGGCGGTGGTCAGCGACACCGGCGTGCCGGCAACCGTGACCTCCATCGTGGTGGAGTCGATCACGAGCGCGCCGACCTCGATCCGTTCGGCACGCGGACCCGCCTCGCCGCGACCGCGCCGCGCCTGCGCGCGGATGCGGGCGACCAGCTCGCGCGACTGGAACGGCTTCGCGACGTAATCGTCGGCGCCGCCCTCGAGGCCGATCACGCGATCGGCTTCCTCGGTGCGCGCCGTGACCATGATGATCGGCACGTCGATCCGAGCTCGTAACTGGCGACATACCTCGATGCCATCGACGCCCGGCAAGTTGAGATCGAGCAGCACGACATCGGGCCGCACCCGCAGCACCTCGGTCACTGCCTGATCGCCGCGCGCGACCACGTGCACGGTGATCCGATGCGAGGTCAGGTACTGCGTGGTCAGCCGCGCGAGGCGCTCGTCGTCCTCGACGTAGACGACGGAGATTTCCTGCGAGCCCTCGGCGGTCACATGCTCAGTATTCCACTCCTGGGCCGCCGCGCGACCGTTGGAAATATCCCGAAACATGTACAGTCATGCGGTGATCCGCGTCGGTTCGCTCTGCCTGCTACTGGCATGCGAGCTCGCACGATCCGCGGTGGCCGGAGGGCTGGTCACCACGAGCTCACCGCGCTCCGTCGGCCGCGCGGGGACGGCGACGGTCGGCGATGACGGCGGCGGCGCGCTGCTCTGCAATCCGGCTGCGATCGCTCGTCGCGAGGGCAAGCGCGGCGAGCTCGGTATGGTGTTCGTCGACGACGAGATCGAGTGGCAGAGCTCGGCCGCGGGTGCGCCGGTGGTGCGCGACCAGGCGCCCTCGAGCATGGCGCCCTATGGCGCGGCGTTCGGCACCGTCGCTGGGTGGACGATCGGGCTCGGTGCGATGACGTCGGCGGTTTCGGATCGCTCGTTGCGCCGGCCCACCGATATCAACGACCCCGCCAACATCGACGTCGCGTTCGACTTTCGGTACGCGGGCATCGCCGGCGGCTGGCGTCGCGACACCGTGACGGCGGGCATCGCGCGGCGGGTCGGGGCCTCGTTCGCGCTCGGGCTGGCGGTCGCCGCTTCGCGCGTCTCGCTGATCGAGATCCGCCGGATGTGGGCCGGGTTCTCTGGGCGCGACGACATCGGCAGCGCCGTCAACGATCTCGAGATCGGCTTCGAAGGTGCGGATCCGTTCGTGCCGAGCATCGTCGGAGGGCTGCTGTTCGTCTCGGAGGACACGCCGCTCGAGCTCGGCGCGTCGGTGACGTGGAGCGACTCCGCGAAGATCGATGCCAACGTGGTGGCAATCGGCACCCGACCGATGGGCCCGTCAGCGTCGCCCGATGCCGCGACCGCGACGCTGCTCGCCGAAGCGCCGGTCATCGCACGCGCAGGTGCGCGCTACGTCGGCTCGCGGATCGTCGGCGAGCTCGGTGGCGAG
>JACCYD010001243.1 GCA_013696695.1 Deltaproteobacteria bacterium
TCCTCGATCTTGTTGGGCAGCAGACCGCTCGCTTCGAGCGCTTCGAGAACTTGAGCCGAGGATCCGAACGACGTCAGGGCGAGCCGCCGCAACGGGCAGCCCTTCAAGGTCGCGAGGACCGGGAGGAGCTGCTCGCCCCACGGGATGAGCTCACCGTCGCCCTCGTCGCCGTCGTCGCGTCCTTCATGATCCGGCGCCGAGTAGATCGCGACGTACGGCTCGATCTCGATCGGCACGTTCGCAACCAGCGTCTCGACGAGCCGGAGCTCGAACGATTCGAGTTTCGGCCAGCTCGCGCCGCCGAGTCGCTGCGTCATCGTGTTGGCGTCTTCCCAGTCACAGAACCGCAGGTTGCGGAGCGCGAACGAGCGCAGCTCCGGCGCGTCGATGTTCTCGAGGTCGACTTCCTCGCTATCGGCGATGTCGAACTGGACGTGCTGCAGGCGAGCCCAGAACGGCTTCAGCGGGCCGAGCGTCACGAGGTTTTCGCCGGGCTCGAAGTCCCGCGACACCAGCATCCTCGCGTTGCGCGCACGCTCGTCGACGAGGCCGAGCGACGTGATGCGCTGCGCCTTCCCGACCTCGGCCATCGCGTCGGTGAGATTCACTGTGCGCGACTCGTCGGGGACGCCGATCAGGGTGACGTCGTGCAGCAGCTCGGCCGCCGGCGAGTCGAGCAACGTGCGCACGAGCGTGGCTCCCTGATCGTCGGGCCGGATTCGCACCGCGGCGGCAGCGAGCTCGCTGAACCGCCACGTCAGCTCGTAGGCGCCGAGCGACGTGTTCGGAAATCCGAGCAGTGCGGTGCAGTGCTCGTGGACGTACGCGGCGCGCACGTTGGCGTCGACACGGCCTTCCTCGACGCCGATCGACAGGCCGACGAGCTTGCCGCGCGGATCGTTGGCTTCCTGCAGCGCATCGCCGTAGACGAGCCACTCGGCAGCGGGAGCTTCGAATGTCGGACGAGGGAGTCGCGTCATCGCGCCGAGCCTGGCACAGGTGCGCACATCGCTTCCTCGACGGCCTCGCGATAGGTCACGGTTCGGGACGGATTTAGGTGATCCTGGCCCGCGTCACGATTTAGGCGGCTCCGTGTTGAGTTGGCTCGTCATCTCGGTTGAAATGGTCGTTCGTGCGCGCCTCAAGCGTACTGAGAGGATCTGAACTGAATATGAAGAGCTCGACGATCGCATTCGTAGCCATCCTGTTGATCGCGTTGGTGCAGCCTGCCTACGCCGGTCGCGTCGTTCATAACTCGACGCGCATCTCGATCGAGATCCCACAGGAGTGGGAGTCCGAGTTCAAGGATGACGCGATCGTCATGCAGGATCACAAGGACGAGGTCGAGATCGTCTTCATGTCGGTGGACGACGCGGTGATCAAGCAGGTCGTCAAGGCCGTGACCGCCAACCTCGAGAAAAAGATCAAGAAGCTCAAGTTCGGTAAGCCCACGGAGACGAAGATCAACGGCATGCTCGCGATCGTGATGCAGGGTGATGGCTTCCTCGGCAACTTGAACGTCGACGTCGCGGTGGTCATCGTCGACGCACCTCCGCGCGACAAGGATCTCCTCGCCATCGCGATCGCCGAGGACGCGAAGCTCTCGAAGCACAAGGCGAACATCCAGAAGGTGTTCGACAGTCTTCGTCCCGCGAACTAAGTCACCTTCGCAGCAGGCGACGCGTGAGCGCACGCGTCTCGGGCACCTTGGCCGCCACCATCGCGCCGAGGTAGACCGCGCCGAACACACCGATCGCGGCGATCGCGGCGAGCCAACCCGGCAGGCCAAGCTCGGCAGCGAGCCGGCTCGCGCCGTATCCGAGTGCGCCCGCCGCCGCAGCAGCGAGCAACGCACCACCGGCGAGCCGCCACGGGATCGGTGGCGGACCGATCCGCACCGCGAGCGCGCCCCGCAACAGCGCGAGCTCGATCCAGCCGGCGACGCCCGTGGTCGCCGTCAGGCCGAACGCGGCGACCCCGGCGCTGTAGCCGAACACGTCGCGGAGCGGTAACGCGATCGTGAAGCCGAGGCCGGTGCCGAGCGCGATCCGCAAGAGCGAGGCGTAGAGCACGGGCTTCGGCTGTTGCAGCGCGTAGAGCGCGGAGCCGAGCAAGCGGCCGACGGTGTTCGGTACCAGGCCGAGCGCCGAGCCGGCGAGGATCATCCACACGAGCTCGCTGTCGCGCGCGCTGAAGCGACCGGTCTCGAACAGCAGCGTCACGATCGCGCCGCCGATCGCGACGAACGCGATGGCCGACGGCACGACGAGGAAGATCACGCGCCGCAACGAGCTGGTGAGGCGCTTCTGCAGATGCTCCGCGCGCGCTTCGTCGTCGCCTCGCACACTGTGCGGAAGGGGTCCACCCGACATCGCCGGCAGCTCGGCGGCGGAGATCGCCATGCCGAACAGCGAGACCGGCAGCAAGTACAGCGTCTGCGCGTACGCCATCGCGGCGACGATCGCTTCGCCGAGGTAGCTCGCGATGATCTGATCGATGTACGCCGAGATCTGGACCGAGCCGCGTCCGATCAGCACCGGCACGAACGCGCGCAGCGTCGCACCGACGCCTTCGGTCTTGGTATCGAGCGATGGCGTGACGCCGCGTAACAGCGAGATCACCGTCGGTAGCTGGATCAAGAACTGCGCGCCCGAGCCGATCACCGCACCCCACGCCAGCCACACCGCGAGGTCGCCGTCGGATGTCAGCTGGGAGCCGGCCGCGACTGCCGCGCCGATCAGCGCCGCGTTCCACAACACCGGCGAGACGTACGACAGGAAGAACTTGCCGTGACTGTTGAGCACGCCGAGGCACCACGCACTCATCACCAGCAGCGCGGTGCCCGGGAACATGATCCGCACGAGTTGCACGGTCAGCTCTCGCGTCGATTCTTCGTACCCCGGTGCGAGCAGATCGACCAACGGCTCCGCAGCGAACACGCCGAGCAACGCGATGCCACTCGCGACCAGCGCGAGCAGCGTGCCGATCACGCGCGCGACCTTCGCCGCTGCCTGGTGCTTGCCCTCCGCCATCAGCCGCACGTAGACCGGGATGAACGACGCCGACAGCACCCCTTCGCCCAGCAGGTTCTGCAACAGATTCGGGATCCGCATCGCAGCCCGGAACGCGGCCGCGGCCGGGGACAGCCCGAGGTAGTGCGCGATCACGCGCTCGCGAATCAGCCCCGCGATCCGGGACAGGAAGATGCCCGCCGCGACGGCGATCGCCCCCGAGCGCGGGCGGCCCGGTACGGGGGGAGTGTCCGGCATCAGGCGATTCTCGTCGGTGAGGCGGGGACCAGCAAGAAACGGCCCCTCGGCGGAAACGTCTTGTGGTCTCCCCTCATTCCCGGTCTATAACCGCGCCATGCAAGCGGCGGCGTGCAATTTCTGCGGAAAGCAGCTCACGGTCGACCAGGTCCTCTACACGGCGGACGCGCGCGTCGCGTGTCGGGACTGCAACGCGAAGGTCGACCTCGTCCAGACCGACATGAAGGTCGGCCACAACATTCGCAACGCGTCGTTCTACGCGATCGGGGCGGCGGGGCTGAGCTTCATATTCAACCCGATCTTCCTGGTCACGATCTCGTCGATGATCTCCGCGATCTACTCGCTGACCGCGGTCAATCGGCGCGGTGACGAGCGGTTCACGCAACACATCCAGAAAGACAAAGGTGCGATCTACGCGTGCGCGATCATCGCACTCGTGATCAACGCGATCGTGATCATCTTGATCTTCATCGCGATCTCGCAGGTCAGCAGCCAGCCGAAGCACTACGGCGAATTCGAGTACCGCTAGCTAGAGCTTGCCCGGAAATTCGGGCGATGAAACCCGAGTTTCACGGCAGTCGCCGTCGCTGTTTTCGGTGGTGATCAGATTTGGACACCGCCGGCTCGTGTTGCTGAGGCGGCTCGACGTCATCC
>JACCYD010001252.1 GCA_013696695.1 Deltaproteobacteria bacterium
TTTCGGGCACCGTGCTCGTGACGATGGATGCGGCTGGTTACACGTATGCGCAGCTCGATCACGGCGGCACCAAGGTGTGGATCGCCGGCCCGACGACGAAGCTCGCCGTCGGAACCAAGCTCGGTCGGATGCCCGGCACGCTGATGAGCGATTTCCACAGCAAGACGCTCGCTCGCACGTTCGACCAGATCTATTTCGTCGGGAACTTCGCCGTCGATCCAACCAAGACGCGGTGACTCGCCGCGAGCCCGGCGCTGGATCACCGCTGTTTCGGCGTGATCACCGCACCAGCGCGTCGAGCGCCGACGCATCGCCGATCTCCATCGCCGCTTCGACATCGAGGGCGAGCTGATCGCGACCGACGGTGAGCACCGCCTTGACCGCATCGTGCTTGCGATACACGGCGTGTGCGTCGCGGTCGGCGAGACTGCCCTTGATCTCGACGCGATCGAATTCCTCGGCGTGACCGACGTAGCCGAGCGTGACGTCGTGATGCCGGCTCCAGAAGAACGGAACATCGCGGCGGGGACCGCGCCCCAGCATCGATCGAGCAACCGCCTGGCCATGCCGGACCGCGACCTGAAAGTGCTCGATCCGAACCAGGCCGTCGTCGAACGGATACCGCGCAAGATCACCCGCGGCCCAGATGCCGGGCCCGGCACGCAGCTCGTCGTCGACGATGACGCCACGATCGATCCGCAGACCCGCGGCGGCGGCGAGGTCGGTGCGCGGCTTGACGCCGACGCCCATCACCACGAGGCTGGCCGGCAAGCGGCTGTCGTCATCGAGGATCACGTGATCCGACGCGATCGCTTGCGGCTTCCGTCCGAGCCGGAACTCGACGCCCTTGCTTTCATGAACCCGGCGCACGAAGGCGCCGACCTCGTCGCCGAGGATGCCAGCCAAGGGCACGGCTTCGGGACCTACGACCGTCACCACCGCACCGCGTGCACACAGGGATGCGGCAACCTCGAGTCCGATGAAGCTCGCGCCGATGACGACGGCACGCGAGCCGGCAGTCGCCGCGCTCGCGATCGCGCGGCTGTCGGCCAGGGTTCGCAGGGTATGCACGTGCGGCAACCCGGCGCCTTCGATCGAGAGTCGAACGGGTTCGGCACCCGTCGCGATCAACAGGGCCTCCCACGGCAGATCTCGTCCGCTCGCGAGCCGCACGTTGTGTGCCGCGACATCGATCGCGATCGCCGGCTCGCTGACCACGGTGATGTCCGACTTCTCGAGGGCCTCGCGCGTGCGAAGGAACACCCATGCTTCGGGTGCCGCGCCCGCGAGGTAATCCTTCGACAGATTCGGGCGGTCGACCGGATCGGAACCCTCACCGTTCACGATCGTGATCGGGCCCCGGTATCCCTCGGCTCGCAGCGCCTCCGCGCAGGCAACGCCCGCCGTTCCACCTCCGATGATCACGACCGACTTCGGGCCCGGTTGTTCCGCCGACGCGATGTCTCGACGCGCACCGACGCGAATCCGTCCGCCCTCGAGCGCGACGTCCCAGCATGCGAGTGCGGTGAGCGCGGGACCGTGAGCGCGACCGGTTGCGAGATCGAAACAGGCATGGTGCCACGGGCAGTGGATGGCGCCGCCGAAGACTCGGCCCTCGGCGAGCGGTCCACCGTAGTGCGTGCAGGTCGCGCCGAGCGCATGGATCGTTCCCGCATCGCGCACGAGCACGACGGCTTCACCATCGGCGTGACCGAGCAGAGGCACGCCCTCACGGACGTCGCTGTCGACCACGCCTGCCTTCAGATCTGGACCACTCAGCGGTGCTTGCGCTCCCATGATGCTTAGACTGCGCTCGTCGGCCGCGTGTTACAGGGGGCTGTCCACGTTTTCAGGGGCGCAGGGACTGCACCTCCTTCGAGGGAGACGCTGATTTTGCGCGAAATCGCCTTGCTTGCGGCTCGGGCTGCGGCTCGCTAGCGGGCATATCAGCTGCACTTCGAACGAGCATGCGGATCGCGTTCGGCGCTGTTCTCCTGCTTCACGGCATCGCTCATATCGTGGGCTTCCTCAGAGCGTGGGCTCCGACGCGAACCACCATCGTCGGCAACCGGATCGACCTCGGCGCGTCTCGAATCAGGGTCGTTGGCCTGGGATGGCTCCTGATCGCGGTCGCATTCGGTGTGGCGGCGGTCGCGAGCCTCGTCGGAATCACCGGCTGGCCGACGTTCGCGCTCGTGCTGACCGGCGTGTCCTTGGCGCTGTGCCTGCTGCAGCTTCCCGAGACCAAGATCGGCGTCGTCTTGAACGTCGTGCTGATCGCCGGGTTGTTCTACGGTCAGCGCGCCGGCTGGATCTGATCGCCGCGTGGCGCACGTTCTGCAGGACGTGCACGGCATGCGTCGACTGTGGATCTCTCTCTCGCTTGTCCTCTTGATCTCGTTCGGCGTGCTGCTCTGGGTCGGTTCGCGGATCTACCAGCTCGCGCCGCCGGTTCCCGATCGCGTGCTCACCACCGACGGGCGCGTGGTGTTCGGTCCTGGCGAGGTCGAAGCTGGACAGGACGTCTGGCGGTCGTTCGGCGGAATGCAGCTCGGCTCGATCTGGGGCCATGGGGCGTATGTCGCGCCCGACTGGACCGCGGACTGGTTGCACCGCGAGCTGATCGAGATCCTCGAAGAGTGGGGACGCGTCGACGGCATCGACTACGCGCACGCGAGCCTCGAGCACCAGGCGACACTCCAGCAGCGGTTGCGCACGATGATCCGCGCGAACACCTACGATCCCGCGACGAATACGATCACGGTCACCGACGTCCGCGCCCGGGCGATCGAAGCGAACACCGCGTACTACGCCGAGCTGTTCTCGAAAGGTCGTTCGGAGTACGCCCTGCCGCCCGACACGGTCACCGAACCGGCGCGTGCACACGCGCTGGCTGCCTTCTTCTTCTGGTCGGCGTGGGCCGCATCCACCGATCGGCCCCGGGACACCGTGACGTTCACGAGCAACTGGCCTCACGAGCCGTTGATCGGTAACCGTCCCACACCGGACTTGATCGTGTGGACGGGCGTCAGCATCTTGCTGTTGCTCGGCGGGATCGCGGCGCTCGGGTTCTGGCACGCGGCCAGGCGCAAGGACGATGCCCCCGAGGTCTTGCCGGAGCACGACCCGCTTCACGGCGCCGCACCGACGCGATCGCAGCTGGCCACCGTGAAGTTCTTCTGGGTCGTCTGCGCGTTGTTCCTGCTCCAGATCGTGATGGGCATCATCACGGCGCACTACGGCGTCGAGGGCAACGGGCTGTTCGGGATCGCGCTCGCGAAGGTGTTGCCGTACTCGGCCGCGAGATCGTGGCACGTGCAGCTCGGCATCTTCTGGATCGCGACGGCGTGGCTCGCGGCCGGCCTGGCGATCGCACCTTCGATCGGCTGTGAGCCCCGCGGCCAGCGACTGCTCGTCAACGTGTTGTTCGTGGCGCTCGTGCTGGTGGTCGGCGGATCGCTCGCCGGTCAGCTCCTCGCGATCAACGGTCAGCTCGACGCCGATGGCGTGTGGTGGTTCGGGCACACTGGTTACGAGTACATCGACCTCGGCCGGATCTATCAGTACGGGTTGCTCGTTGGGCTCGGCTTGTGGGTGGTGCTCGTCGCGCGAGCGCTGTGGCCAGCGCTCAAACGCCGCGATGCGCAGCGACCACTCGTGGTCATGCTGCTGATCTCGACGGTCGCGATCGGCGGCTTCTTCTTCGCGGCGCTCGGCGCAGGCCGGCACACCAACCTCGCGATCGCGGAGTACTGGAGGTGGTGGGTCGTGCACCTCTGGGTCGAGGGCTTCTTCGAGGTGTTCGCGACGGTGATCATCGCGTTCTTGTTCGCGCGCCTGGGGCTCGTTCGCTACGCGGCCGCAGGGCGAGCGTCGGTGCTGGCGGCAACGATCTTTCTCGCGGGCGGTGTGCTCGGGACGTTGCACCACCTGTACTTCAGCGGAACACCGACGATCGCGCTCTCGCTCGGCTCGGTGTTCAGCGCGCTCGAGGTCGTCCCACTCGTGTTCCTCGGATACGACGGCTGGGAGAACTGGCGCCACACGCGATCGACGCCGTGGATGAAGGCCTACAAGTGGCCACTCTACTTCTTCATCGCGGTGGCGTTCTGGAACGTGATCGGAGCGGGGCTGTTCGGCTTCATGATCAATCCGCCGATCGCGCTCTATTACATGCAGGGGCTCAACACCACGGCGGTCCACGGGCACACCGCGTTGTTCGGCGTCTACGGCATGCTGGGGCTCGGCCTGATCTTGTTCACGGTGAAGTCGGTGCGACCGAATCTGGTGTGGCCGGAGCGAACGCTCAAGTTCGCGTTCTGGGCGATCAACATCGGGCTCGGCGCCATGGCCGTGATCAGCGTGTTGCCAGTCGGGCTCCTCCAGACGTGGGCGGCGATCGATGTCGGCTACTGGTACGCGCGGAGCTCCGAATTCATGCAGAGCGAGCCCCTGCAGACCTTGCGCTGGCTTCGCGTGATCGGCGACACCGTGTTCGCGCTCGGCTCGTTCGCCTTCGTGATCGCGATCGCGCGCATGACGCTCGGCCGGCGTCCTGCAGCGCCCGCGATCAACGCGTGACCTACGATCGCGAGTCGGTGGTCGTTTGTGGGTAGGCTCGCTCGATGGCGAAGTCGAAGATGCCGACCCGCAAGCCGGCGCGAGGGAAGGCGCCGGCCAGGCCTCCGCCGGTTCCCCGGAATTCGACGGTGAAGCGCTTCGCACTCGGGCTGCCCGGCGCGAGCTTGATCGCGCACGCGAAGGGCGAGCTGGTGTTCTCGAACGGCAGCGACTCGGCATTCGTCGACGCCCAGAAGTGGCCGCCGAGCGTGGTGATTCACCACGGTCAGCACGTTCGGTTCGCCGCGCGCGGAGATGCCGGGCAGTGGCTCGCGTACACGACACAGGATTCCGGCAAGGCGACGTGGACGCTGCGCTGGTTCGACTCGATCGCCGTCGCGCACCCTTCGAAAGAGGAGCGCGATCCGATGCCGGCGCGCGATCTGACGCCGTTCTACGTCGAGCTCGACGAGGAACGCAAGCGATCGGAAGTCTCCAACAAGGCGCGGCTCGAGAGCGTCGACTTCTGCGGCCCGTTCGCCCTGATCGTGCCTCGCCACGTCGGCCTCGGCGACTATCGGCGACCGTACGTGCTCGCTCACGGTACCTGGGTCGAAGACCGGAACCTACCGCCCATCGAGAAGCAGCTCGCCGACGTCACGACGACGCATCCGACGAGATCGACAACGATCCTCGACGGGCCTCACGTGGTCGTGTGGAACGACCAGGTGTTCGTGCCACTCCACGGCATCTTCACGGAGATGTTCTCGGACCGCATCTCACTCGGTCGCCGCCACTCCACGCCGGTGCCGGCGGTCGGTGGCGGCCTGTTCGCGTTGCAAGGCACGGGGCTCGTCGAGGCCTCCATCGACACCGTGCGCGAGCACTTGCCGGGCGTCAGCGCGTGCGCTGTCCAACGCGGCCCCGATGGGACGGTGGTGGTCGAAGCAGAGACCGGTCCGCTCCTCTATGACCCGATCAAGAACGAGGTCGCGGATCTCGGGAACCTGGTTGCAGACGGAGACGTGATCGCCGGCGCGCTCGACAGCGATCTGATCGTGTTCGACGGCCGCGCGTGCGAGATCCGACGGATCACGCG
>JACCYD010001264.1 GCA_013696695.1 Deltaproteobacteria bacterium
CGCTGCGGCTCCGCGACCAGCGCGGAAGGCGGCGTCTGCGTGTGGATGTTCTCGTGCGAGGTCAGCTCCGCGATCACGGTGTTTCACGGCGCGGTCGCCGGCCTGGCCATGGCAGATGACGCCACCCTCGGCTCGTTGGTCACGGAGGAAGATCGAGCGCCGTTCGCGGACGGCTGGATCCGCGCGCTGGTCGCCAAAGGGGACCGCACGGCGCGCCTGGCCGCCGCCCGGACGGCAATCGTCGATCGGCGTACTCGGATCGGTAGCCAAGTTCGCAGGATCCGGGCCCGTCGGGACGAGCTTGCCCCGCGCCGCAACGCCCTGCTGAATGACCGGGAACGACTGCTCGGCTGAGGCGAACCGGGGGCCCGTGGGTGCTATGAAGGGGCGGCATGAGTAGTTATGCCGAGCTCGGGATCCATCGCTATATGTTGCGTGACGCCCAGCGCAACGAAGCCTATCGACGGGCCCTCAAGCACGTCGTCAAGCCCGGCGACACCGTGCTGGACGTCGGGGCGGGTACCGGAATCCTGAGCGTGTTCGCCGCCGCGGCGGGAGCGCGACGGGTCTACGCGGTCGAGCGCACGGCGATCGCCGATGTCGCGCGCGAGGTGATCGAGTGCAACGGGTACTCGGAGTGCATCGAGGTCATGCAGTCGGATCTCGAGGACGTCACGCTCCCCGAGCGCGTCGACGTCATCGTCTCGGAGTGGATGGGTGGGTTCGGCGTCGACGAGAACATCCTCGCCCCGCTGGTGATGGCGCGCGATCGCTGGCTCCGGCCGGGCGGCACGATGGTCCCCGGGCGCGTCACCGCGATGATGGTGCCGGCTCACATGCCCGATTACGACGACGCGATGGCGCACTGGCGCAACCCGGCGCTTGGCATCGATCTGAGCGTGATCGCGGAGCTGACCGCGCACGAGAACATCCACACGCAGACGCCGCCTTCCGCGCTGGTCGCGGAGCCGCAGCGGATGTGGAGCCACGATCCACACACCTGCTCGCTCGAAGAAGCGGATCAAGCGTTCACCACGAAGCTCGTGTTCGAGGCCACTGCGCCGGTCACGATGTCGGGGATCTTGACGTGGTTTGTCGCCGAGATGGGCGATGGCACCACGCTGAGCAACGCCGTGGGCGGCCCGGATACCCACTGGGGTCGCTCGATGTTCCCGCTCGATCGCGCGATCGATCTGGTCGCCGGCTCCAAGGTCACCGTCGAGCTGGTGTGCGCTCCGTCGATGCCCGGCACCTGCGAGTTCAGCTGGACGGTCCAGGTCGACGATCGCACGCCCGAAGTTCACGAGACGCGTCGCGCGCGCCGCGATGCCGTACGCAAGCACGCTCGCGCGCGCTCCTAGCTCGCGAGTAGCACGATCCCGAGCGTCGCGCCGATCGACACCACGGCGACCAGCCCGACGATGATCAGCAACTTCTTGCGATCGGGTTTGTCGTCGTCGGGGTCCGGCAGGAACGTCACCATGGGTGGCGGCAACGTCGGTGCCGGCTTCGGCCGCGGCGGTGGTGCACCTGCCTGATTTGCCGAGGGGTCGAACGACACCAGCGGGATGGCGCCGATCTGCGTCGCCTCGGGAATCTCGAGCTCGAAAGCCGTGCGCGGACGCCGAAAGCCCGTCGGCGGAGTCTCCGACGGCGTCGGTGTCGATTGCAGCGCGGTCGGGCGTAGCGCCATGTCCGGCTCGGGATCCTCGAGCGGAGGAGTCGCGGTCGCCGCGCGATCGAAGGCCGGTTCACTCGCGGCGTCTGGAGTCTCGATCTGGACGCGCACCTCGGCGGGGGCCACGGGGTGCGAAGGCGGCGTGGCCGGGCTGACCGACGCCATGAACGCGTCGACCTCGTCGAGCGCCGGATCCGTGGGTCGGATGACCGTCTCGACGTTGGTATCGCTCGCCCATAGATCGGGATCCGAGGGAGGTGGCTCGCGAAGCGGAGGCTGCGGCTCGGGCGACGAGAACTGGACGTTCGGCAACACCGGCTCTGGCGCCGGCCGCGGCGGGCGGTTCGAGAGCAGATCGGCCCAATCGTCCGGCCCGATCTGGAAGCCAAGTCGCTCGAACACCGAGGCCACACCGTCGCGCATCATCGCCGCGTATTGCCAGCGATAGGCGGGCTCGCGCGCGAGCGCCATGAACACGATGCCATCGATATCCGGCGCGACTGCGGGGTTGTGCGCCGACGGCGCCGGGATCGCGAGGTTGCACACGCGCTCCATGTTCGAGCGATCATCACCGGTCGCGAACAGCGGGTGATTCGACAGCATCTCGTGCGCGACGACACCCAGCGCGAACAGATCCGAGCGCGGGTCGACCATCCCGGTCGTGATCAGCTCGGGTGACATGTACGCGGTTTTCGGGTGTGGGGCGGTGCTGCCGACCAGGCGAACCACCCCGGTCTCGGCGACCACGATGTACGCCGGCGAGACATCGCGATGGACGATGCCGAGCGGACGGCCTTCCGGATCGCGCAGGTTGTGAGCCCAGTCGAGCGCCTCGCAGACCTGGCGCACGATCGCGAGTGTCAGCGGCACGGGGATCGGCTCGCCCGTCATCATCCTGTGCGCGAGGATCTCCGCCAGGGTCTTGTCGGCGCTCACGACCAAGTCGGGGAGATGGTAATCCAGCACATCGCGCTGGGCCTGGAAGTGACACTCGAAGACGAATGGCTGTGGGGTTGGGATGTGACGCCCGGCATTGTCTCGGTGTGGGCCGAGGGGGATGGCCAGGTCCAGATCTGGCGCCGGACGCCCGCCGGGTTGGTCCACGAGGAGGCCCGGTTCCGGCCGTGGGCGCTGGTGGCCTCGTTGGAGGGCCTCGGGGAGCAGGTCACCAGCCGCGAGCTGGCCGGGGATGGCGCGCTCCGGTTCGTCGTGCGCGCCGCCGATACCCGGACCCTGACCGGGGCGATCCTGGCGGCCGCCGGGCGACGACGGGGGCACGGGGTGGCCCACCTGCGCGAGCTCGGCGACGAGGTCCTCGTGTTGCCGCCCGAGGAGCAGTACCTGGTGGCCTCGGGCCGCACGTATTTTCGGGGGCTCACCTGGGGCGACACGCGCCGGATGCAGATCGATCTCGAGACCACCGGCCTCGATCCGCAGACCGACCGGATCTTTCTGATCGCGGTGCGCGACCACACCGGCTCCGTGGAGCTCCTCGAGGGCGACGAACCAACGGTGATCGCTGATCTCGTCGATCGGGTGCGCGCCAGCGATCCGGACGTGATCGAGAATCACAACCTGCACGGCTTCGATCTGCCGTTTCTCGATCGCCGCGCGAAGCGCTGCGGCGTTCCTCTCGCACTCGGCCGGATCGGGACCGGGTTGCGGCAACGCGCGGCCCGCCGCGGCGTGGCGATCGGCGATCGCAAGGTGCGGTTCATCGCGCCCGGTCGCGAGCTGATCGACACGCTCGACGCGGTGCTGCGCTACGACTTCGCCACCCGCGATCTGCCGAACCACGGGCTCAAGAGCGTCGCGCGGCAGCTCGGCATCGCCGGGCCGCGGCGCGAGCACATTCGCGGCGATCAGGTCCATACCGTCTACGGCACCGATCCGGATCGCGTGCGGCGCTACGCCACGGCTGACGTCGAAGAAGTCGCCGGCGTGTCGCGCTTGCTCGGCGGAGCCGCGTTCGCGCTCGCGCAGATGGCGCCGCGCCGCTACGAACGGCTCGCCGATGCCGGGCCTGCAACCGGCGTGATCGATCCGCTGCTGGTGCGCGCCTATCTGCGAGCCGGCGAGGCCCTACCCGCCCACGCACCCGGCGATGGCACCGAGCACAACGGCGCCGCGCTTCATCTGTTCGCGGCGGGCGTCGCGCAGCACGTGGTCAAGGCGGACGTGGCGAGCCTGTATCCATCGCTGATGCGCGAGTACCGGATCGGACCCGCGCGCGATCGAATCGGCGCCCTGCTCGCGATCGTCGATCGCCTCGTCGATCAGCGGCTCGCCGCCAAGGCCGCCGGCAAGGCCGCACCCCCGGAGTCGCCGGAGCGCCACGCCCACGAGGCGATGTCGGCGGCGATGAAGCTGGTGATCAACTCCGCGTACGGCTATCTCGGCGCCGGCGGGCTGACGCGATTCTCTGACATCCACGCCGCCAACGAGGTCACCCGCCGCGGTCGCGAGACCCTCGCGCTGATGTGCCGCGCCCTCGCCGAGCGCGGCGTGACGTTGCTCGAGGCCGACACCGATGGCGTGTACTTCGCGGTCCCCGAAGGCTGGAGTCCCGACGACGAACGCCGCACGGTCGCCGAGGTCGCCGCGCTGTTGCCGCCCCGCGTGCACCTCGAGCTCGAGGGGCGTTACGCGGCGATGCTGTCGCACGAGCCGAAGAACTACGTGCTGCGCACCTACGGCGGCGAGCTCGTCCTGCGCGGCGTCGCGTTTCGATCGAGCCGCTCGGAGCCGTATGGCGAGACGTTCCTGCGCGCCGCCGTCGAGCGACTGTTCGAGGGCGATGTGGCCGGCGTGCGCACCGCGTTTCTCGCCGCGGTCTCGGCGCTGCGCCGCCGCGAGCTGCCGACCCACGACGTGTCGTCGCGCGTGCGGCTGACCAAGACGCCGGCCGAGTATCTCGCCACGCGCGAATCGCGCCGCGAGCTCGCGTACGAGGCGATGCTCGCGGCCGGGCGC
>JACCYD010001267.1 GCA_013696695.1 Deltaproteobacteria bacterium
GTTCGGGATCGCGAAGAGCGCGACCAGTGGCACGGTCCGCGTCGATGGCAAGCGCATCATCGCGACCACGCCTGCCCATGCGATCGCCGCGGGCTTTGCCTTCGTGCCCGAGGATCGCAAGGCGATGGGCCTCGTGCTGTCGCTCGGTGTCGCCGAGAACCTCGCGCTGTCGTCGCTCGGTCGGCTGTCGAAGCGCGGCCTGGTCGACTCGGTGCGCGCAGAATCGACCGCGCTGTCGCGGCTGCGTGACCTCAGCATCAAGGCACCCGGGCTGTGCGCCGAGGTCGCGACGCTGTCCGGCGGCAACCAGCAGAAGGTCGTGATCGGCAAGTGGCTCGACCTCGCGCCGCGCGTGTTGCTGCTCGACGAGCCGACGCGCGGAGTCGACGTTGGCGCGAAAGCCGAGATCTATCGCCTCGTGGAAGACCTGGTCTCGCGCGGCCACGCCGTACTGCTCGCGTCCTCGGATCTGCCCGAGGTGATCCGGCTCGCCGATCGCGTGCTCGTGTTGCGCGAAGGCAAGCTCGCCGGCTCGCTCGAAGGCGAGGCGATCACGCAGCGAGGAATCATGCAGCTCGCGGTCGGCACGCACCAAGGAGTCGCGTCGTGACCAATCCCAAGCTCGAACGCGTTGCCGAGCGTCCGGCCGCCGGTCGCAAGCTCGACATCAACACCTGGGCGATGGGCGGAGTGCTGGTCGCGATGTGGGCGCTCCTCGCGCTGCTGCCCGCGACGCGCGGCATGTTCCTGACGCAGGGCAACGTCACCAACTTGCTCTCGCAGTGCTCGGTGCTGCTCGTGGTGTCGATCGGCATGACGTTCGTGATCCTGATCCGCGGCATCGACCTCTCGGTTGGCGCTGGCGTCGCGCTGACCGGCGTGGTCGCCGCGCTCGCGCAGGACAGGCTCGGGCTGTCCGCGCCGTGGGCGATCCTGATCACTCTCGCTGCCGGTGCCGCGATCGGTGCGTGGCACGGCTTCTGGGTTGGCTGGCTCGGCATCCCGGCGTTCATCGTCACGCTCGCCGGCTTCAAGGCGTATCGCGGCGGCGCGCTCGTCGCGTCGGATGCCACGAGCCTGCAGATGGGCGACGACTTCGCGTGCATCAATGGAACGATTCCCGTCGCTGCGACGTGGACGATCGTGCTCGTCGTCCTCGCGATCGGCGTGGTCACCGTGTGGAACGAGGCACGCCGTCGCGAGGCCGCCGGGTTGCCGGGCCTGACCACGACGACCGTCGCGCTCCGCATCGCAGGGCAGGTGCTGCTCGCCGGCGCGGTGCTCGCGGTGTTCGGTTCGCGCGGCGTGCCGGTGCCGGTACTGATCGCCGGATCTGTCGCGGTCGCCGGCGTGTTCGCGCTGCGCCGCACGCGACTCGGCCGCGAGGTCTACGCGATCGGCGGTAACCCCGAAGCCGCGCGGCTCTCGGGCATCGACGTCAAGCGCGTCACGATGATCGTCTACATCGTGATGGGCGTGCTGACGGCGCTTGCCGGGCTGCTCGCCGCAGGACGCATCAACTCGGTCACGGCGAGCAACCAGGGCTACCTGCTCGAGCTCGACGCCGTGACCGCGGTCGTCATCGGCGGCACCTCGATCGCCGGTGGCCGCGGCACCGTCACCGGCACCGTGCTCGGCACGCTGGTGTTCGCGACGCTCGCGAACGGGATGAGCCTGCTCGGCATCGACTCCAACTGGCAGCTGATCTTCACCGGCGGCATCCTGTTGCTCGCCGTCCTGATCGACGTCGTGCTCAAGGGCAGGAAGAGCAACAAGCTCGTGCTCGGCCTGCTGTTCGCACTGCCGCTGATCCCGATGGCCGTGATCGGCTTCGGTCGTAACGCCAAGTCCGAGGCCAAGCGTCCGGACGTCGCGTTCCTCCTCGCGACGCTGCAGGAAGAGCGCTACCAGAAAGACCTCAAGTACTTCGACCTGCGCGCGGCCGAGCTCGGCCTCGTCAGCGCCACGTTCTCGGCCGACAACGACGGTGCGAAGCAGCTCTCGCAGGTCGAGGACGCACTGACGCTCGGCGCCAAGGTCCTCGTGATCCAGCCGACCGATTCGAAGGCTGCCGCGACCTACGTGCAACTCGCGCATCGGCGCGGCGCCAAGGTCGTCGCCTACGATCGCTCGATCGTCTCGCGCGAGCTCGACTATTACGTCTCCCACGACTCGTATCGCGTCGGCGTGTTGCAGGCCGAAGCCGCGATCAGGCACACCGGCGGCAAGGGCAAGTTCGTCCTGCTCTCCGGTCAGGCCGGTCACTCGGTGGCGGCCGAGATCACGCGCGGCTATCGCGACACGCTCGCGCCGTTCGTCGCCCGGGCGGACATCGACATCGTGATGGAGCAGAGCCACAGCGCGTGGTCAGCCGAGCAGGCGCTGCGCACCGTCGAGGATGCCCTGACGCGCACCGGCGGCAGGGTCGACGCGATCCTCGCGAACAACTCCGGCATGGCCCGCGGTGCGGTCAAGGCGATCGAGAACGCGAGGCTCGAGCACGTGTTCATCGCCGGTGCCGATGCCGACGCCGCGAACGTCAACTTCGTGTGCAGCGGCCAGCAGACCATCGAGATCCTCAAGGACATCCAGCCGCTCGCCGCGACGGCCGCGGAGGTCGCCAAGGCGATCCTCTCCGGCACACCGGCGAACACGGCCGGAACGATCGCGCTCGATGGCGGGCAGGTGCCCGTGGTCGCCGTGCGCGTCGAAGTGATCACGCCGGCGAACGCGAAGTCGCTGGTCGACAGCGGCTTCGTTTCGGCCTCAGAAGTTCCGGCCTGCAAGCAGGGAGGTGCCCAGTGAACAAGCTCGTCAACCAGCGCGTCGTCGTAGGTCTGTTGCTCGCGAGCTCGCTCGGCACGGCCTCCGCCGGTCCACGCGTCGCGAATTCGGAACCCGCGAAATCCGAGCCCGCGTGCATCGCCTGGGTCGAGGACAAGTGCGTCGCGCGCGAAGGCGGCGCCACCATCGACACCGACGACGACGCGAAGAAGCCTACCGCGAAGCCCGTCGCAAAGCCTGACCCCGGGAAGTCGACGGCAACGCCGCCGGTTCCGGCGCAGCCGAACGCCCCCGCGATCGCCGGCGATCCGAAGGCCGCGTCGGTCGCGACACCTGGGGACCCGGCGCCGAAGGCGACCGCCGCCGTCGAGTCGATCAGCTCGTCCGACACCGTCGGTGGCACCGGCAAGTCCGGCGGCCCAGCGACGGTCGACGTCAAGGACGTCCGCTTCGAGATCCACGGCTACGCGCGCATGCCGCTCGCCGCGCAAGGCAAGCGCGAGCCGTACCTCGTCGACAACGACTATTTTCTCTCCGGGTTCGCGTACACGCGGCTCTACGAGCCCGACTGGAGCGAGCTGTTCTTCAGCGCGCGCAAGGGCAACTACAAGGTCGAGCTCGGCATGTTCGCGTCGCTGTATTCGGACTACGCGAGCGCGCGTCTCGAGAACCAGTTCGGGATCGCGCAGGCGAGCGTCACCGCCGAGAAGTTTCTCGATCACGAGCCGCTCACCGTCCAGCTCGGCGTGTTCTGGGATCGCTTCGGCTACATCCAACCGTACGACACCTACGTGTTCGGCCGCACCCACCAGGGTGGCTTCAAGGTCGCCTACAAGCTGCCGGG
>JACCYD010001276.1 GCA_013696695.1 Deltaproteobacteria bacterium
GGCTCGCGATCCTCGAGCCCTCGGTGTCGCGCCACCACGCGCACGTCACACTCGACGGCGAGGTCTGGACGTTGCGCGACCTCGGCTCCGCGAACGGCCCCTATCTCGACGACAAGATGATCGAGGCTGCGGTCCAGATCAACGACGGTGACCGCGTGCGGTTCGGCCACATCGCGTTCTACTTCATCACCGACATCTCGCGGCTGCCAACGCCACGCATCGGCCGCACCGCGACGGTCACGATCAAGCCGCCCGAGCAACGCGCGGTGGTGCCCACGCTTCCGGAAGTCGAGCCGTTCGAGGAGGAAGAGCGCACCAACGTCGGCCTACCGGCGATGACGTTCCAGCTGCACGAGCCCACCGGTGGTGGTGGCGGCCTGATCGAGGTCGATGGCAAGCAGGTGCAGCTGACCACCACGCAGTTCGAGCTGATGGCGCTGATGATCCGGCGCATGGCCTCCGAGTCCCATCAGCCAGAGCTGGTTCGCGGCTTCGTTCGCTCGTCGGAGCTGATCGCGGATCTGTCGTGGGATACCCGCGAGCCGAGCGAGAACCACGTCAAGCAGCTCGTGCGACGGGTGCGACGCGCGTTGATCAAGTCAGAGATCGGCGACCTCATCGAATCTCGCCATCGCTTCGGTTATCGTCTGCGTGCGATTCCGCGCCCGGCGTAGCCCATATATGAACAAAGCACTCGCTTCGACGATCCTCGTGATCGCTCCCCTCACCGTCTCCGCTCAACCCAAGGACCCGAAGTTCGAGTACGGCAAGGCGGAAGAGGTCGAGAAGGTCTCCGACGTCGAATGGAACGCGCAGGCGGAAGCCGGCATCGTGTTCACCACTGGCAACTCGAAGACCACCACGGTCGCAGCCGGCATCAAGGCCTCGCGCAAGACCGGCGCGAACAAGCTCTCGCTCGACGGCACCACCACGTACGCGAAGTCGAGCATTCGCTCGCTGCGGATGGGCGCGGATCCGACGATGCTCACGCAGGCGGACATCGAGACGGTGTCGACGACCACCGCCGAGACGCTGGCGGCCAAGATCCGCTACGACCGCTTTCTCACCAAGCACAACTCGCTGTTCGTCGCGCTGCTCGCGTCGCGCGACCTGCCTGCCGGCAAGGAGAACGTGCTCGGCGGTCAGCTCGGATACAGCCGCCAGCTGTTCAAGACGACCACCGACGAGGCCGTTGCCGAGATCGGGTACGACTACTCGCGAGAGGACCTGGTGAGCGGCGATCCGCAGTCGATTCACTCGGCGCGCGGCTTCCTCGGCTACAAGGCGACGCTCGGCAGCGGCACCACGATGGATACCTCCGTCGAGGCGCTGACTAACCTCAACGACGAGACGGTGATCACCCGCTTCGGTGGCGTTAGCCGAACCGAGGACACCCGCGTCAACGTCAAGGCCGCGATCTCCGCGAAGATCGGCAACAGCCTCGCGATCCAGACGTCGTTCGAGGGCAAATACGACAACCGCCCTGCGCCGCTGGTGCTCAATGGCGGCCCGGTGTTCTTGATCGACGAGAGGACCGGCGCGCCGAGCCTGAGCGCGCTCGAGGCGTCGTCGTTCGACACCATCATGAAGGTGTCGCTGATCTACTCGTTCTTCACGCCGAAACCCGCGAAGAAGTAGCGCAGCGCACGTCCTCGTTCACGTCCAGCTCGACGTGGATCGTCGTGCGACGTCTCCGTGCCGAAGCACGCGGCACGGTAGGTTCAGCCGCGCTTCGCGAGGCGCGCGCCGTTGGTCGCGGGCTTCTCGCCATCGACCGTCGCCGCAAGCTCCTCGAGGAGAGCGCGCAGCGACTTCATCTTCTTGGTGCCGAGCCGCGTGGCCCAGCGAGCCTCGGCCTCGGCAGAAACGCGCCTCACTTCAGCCGCCCACACCTTGCCCTTGGGGCCGAGGCGGACGCGCTTGATCACGCCGTGCTCTGGATCGGGGAACCGCTCGACCATCCGCATCTGCTCGAGCTCGTCGAGCAGGTCGCCCACGGTCTGCTTCGGGAGGGAGAGCTCTGCCACGAGGTCCGAGAGCCGGACACCCGATTGTCCAGGTCGATCGTGGCGACCGATCGCACCGAGTAACTGGACCTGACCGGGCCGGAGCGCCGGGAAGCCGAGCTGCTCGAGCCGGCTGGCGAGCTGCGCCTGCAGGTCGCTCTGCGGCACGTGGAGCAACGCGCGGAGATCGCGGTTGTTGCTGAGTGAAGCGGTACGAGTCGTCTTCGCCATTGGTCACGAGCGCGAGCGTCGTAAGGGAGACGGGTCATAACAAAACGCCACCGCGATCGGAACCCTTGATCGTGCAAATGCGTTCGCGCTCCGGAGCGCACGCGCGACGCGTCGTCACGCACGTGTTGCGAGTGATGAGCGTGTGTTCAGGCGTGAATGTCGACGACCCCGATCTCACCTGCGCCGCGGTCGACCGGCTTACGTCGGAGCACCTTGTTCCACACCCGCGTGTTGAAGCGCGCCAGATCGTCGAACCACGTGTAGATGACCGGGATCGCGACGAGCGTGAGCAACAGCGACAGGATCTGACCACCGACGACGATCGACGCCATCGCCTTCGAGAACCCGGAGCCGATGCCCTGGCTGGTCACCAGCGGGACCATGCCGGCGACGAATGCGAGCGTGGTCATCAGGATCGGTCGCAGCCGATCGCGACTCGCCGCGAGCACTGCTTCCGTGCGTGGCAAGCCTTGACGTCTCAGCGAGTTCGCATGATCGACCTGGAGGATCGCGTTCTTCTTCACCATCGCGAACAGCACGATGAGACCCAGCATCGAGAAAATATTGAGCGAACCACCAGTCAGGAGCAGTGACAGGATGGCAAATGGCAGCGTCAGCGGCAGCGACAGCATGATGATGAACGGGTACAGCCACGACTCGAACTGCGCTGCGAGCACGAGGTACATGAAGATGAACGACAGGAAGATGGCGAACAGGAACGCCCCCTGCATCTTCGCCATCTCCTTGCTGCGACCGAACGGCTCGTAGGTGTAGCCCGGCGGCATGTCGAGGGTCTTCATCGCCTTCTCCATCTCGTCGACCAGCGCCTGCTCCGAGAACCCCGTCATGTTGTTCATCGTGATGAACACCGCGCGCTCGCGACTCTGACGCGAGATCTTCGAGGTCGCCTTGCCGCTGCCCAGCTGGATGACGTCGAACAGGCGGACCTGGCCGAGCGTGCGGGACGGGACCGCGATCAACGTCAGCCCGTTCGGATCGTTGCGGAACCGCTCCGCGGCGCGCATGAACACCGTGTACTGATCGCCGCGATCCTCGAACGTCGAGGCAGACACGCCGCCGACCAGCACCGAGAGCGTGTTGGCGATATCCGCGGGATCGACGCCGAGTAGCGCGGCGCGCTCGAGGTTCGGGTGCAGCATCGTCTCGTCGACCGGATCGAGGA
>JACCYD010001283.1 GCA_013696695.1 Deltaproteobacteria bacterium
CTGCGGTGCACCAACCGCGACGTGATCGCGCGCCACCACGCGAAGGTCTATGGCAAGGCCGAGGTCGGTGCCCCGCCGATGTCGGTGCCGCACCTCGACACGCGGTGGATCCAGGGCGAGCAGGAGCTGTTGTTTGGCCCCTACGCCGGCTTCACCACGAAGTTCTTGCGCGAGGGTTCCGTCCTCGATCTCGTAAGATCGATCGGCATCCACAACCTGGGCACGATGCTCGGCGCCGGGCTCGACAACGTCGATCTCGCTCGCTATCTCGTGGGCCAGGCGATGCTCTCCGTCGAGGAACGCGTCACGTTGCTGCGCGAGTACTACCCGCGCGCCAACGATGCCGATTGGGTTGTGCAGATCGCCGGGCTTCGCGTCCAGATCATCAAGAGCGACGGCGAAGGTGGTGGCGAGCTCAAGTTCGGCACCGAAGTGGTGACCAGCGCCGATGGCACCATCGCTGCCCTGCTCGGTGCATCACCCGGTGCGTCGACTGCTGTCTCGATCATGCTCGAGGTGTTGGAGCGCTTCTTCCCCGAGAAGCTTCGCTCGGCCACCTGGCAAGCCCGGTTGCGCGCGCTGCTGCCGTGATTGGCAACTCGCGTCATGACGGTGGCTAGTCGAGTGGTCACCCGAGCGTTTGCGATCAGTCGCTTGGTGGCGCCTCCGCTTGGCATCGACGTTGCTCATCGTGGCCCGCATGACGGCTCGTGCTGTGGTCGGTGTGTTGTTGTTCTCGGTCGTTGGCTGTGCAGATCCAGTGGAGCCCGACGAAGGAACTGTCAGCGATGGCAAGGCAGACGGCATCGCAGAGTTCCGCCTCGCACTGAACCGCACGAGTGCGGGTGTCCAGCGCGCGAAGGAATCGCCCAAGCTGCCGGGCGCTCCGGCCGGCACCACCAAGTTCACGTGTCCGATCGACGAGCGAACGGCGGATGGTTGGCGCCTGCTGTGCGAGCGCGGCAAGGAACAACTTCACCTGACGTTCGGACCCGGCGAGCTCGAGGGCGCTGCGATCTATCGCAAGTCGTCCTCGTCGCCCGACAGCCGCTCGTTCTATCACTGCGAAGCGACGTCGGCAGATCCCGACGAGTGGCCCGACGTGCTGACGTGCACCGCGAAGCAGCCGAAGTCTCTGGTCGGCGGGCAGATGATCTCGCCGTTCTCGTCGTCACTCGATGGCGTGGGTATCGCGAACTCGCACCTCGTCGCGGAAGATGCCGCGACTGGCGCGAAGCTGTTCCGCGGCATGAAGCCGTTCCGCGATGTCGACTTCGCGGATCTCGAGGAGCTCGGCGTGGGCGCGGTGCTGATGTTCAAGCGCCCGACCACCTCGACCGAGGTCACCAAGGAGCTCGCCGCGCTGGCTCCGATCGGGATCACCGACACCAACTTCCTCAACGTCCCGTTCGGGTTCAAGGACTTTGCCGAGTTCGCAGAGCCGTGCCGGCAGACCGTGCGAAGCCTCGCGCAGCTGAAACAATGGAGCGACAGCGGCACCACGGCTTTCTTACATTGCACCGTCGGTGAAGACCGCACCGGCTACCTCGCCGGGCTGTATCGGTTACTGAACGAGACGTCTTCCGTCGAGGCGATCTTCGAGCAGGAGCTGTGCGAGCGCGGTTATTCCTCGGGCAATCCGCAGAAGCCACTGGCCGGCGTCGCGAAGGAGATCGACTCGGACCTGACTCCGCTGTTCCTCAAGATGGCGTTCAAGATCGCGAATGGCGAGCTGACGCCGGGCTCGCTCGACGAGAGCGTGTGCGACGTCGATCCGGAAGGCGACGCCGCGTTCGCCGACGCCAAGTGGGATGCCGAGAGCTTCCGGTGCTCGGTGTCGACACGCTATCGCCTGTAGATCAGATCACGGTGATCGAGCCAGCACCCCTGCCGTAACCGCACCCAGGGAACTGACCCGCCTGGATGAAGTAATCGCCGGGAGCGACGTTGGGCAGCGTGAAGGTCAGGCTCGTGTCCGAGCTCGCGGTGACGTCCGCCGCCGTCCCACCGTTCGGTGGTGCGACGGTACGCAGCTGGACGATGGCCCCGAACAGGCCGGTGCCGGTCAGCGTGATCGCGTCGTTCGGACTGCCGACGGCGGGCGAGCTACCGGTGATCTCGGCCGTGTGCTCGTCGCGCACCGTGAGTGGCGGGCTGGTCGTGGTTCCACCGACGGTCTCGACGACGATCGGTGCGATGCCTGCCGGCGTCAGATCGGCGACGGTGATCTGAAAGAAGTCCGGACCGGTTCCGGCAAGCATCTGTTGGATACCGCTGATCGTTCCGGTTGCTCCCTGGAGATTCATGCCGACCATGCTGGCGATCCCACCACGACATGCACTGTCACCGGAGTTGAACCCGGTGATCACCGGCGCGGGCGCGTCTGGCGGTGGCTCGGTATCTGGCACGGCACCATCGGCGGCCGAGCCGCCACCATCGCCACACGCCCAGAGCATCACGAAGATCGCCACGCGCATGTGGGGATTGTCTGCGATCTGGCGCCACGAAGGAAACGATGAACGTGGTCCTCGGATCAGGATTCTCACAGCGTCAGAAAGCTGCGACGTAGGTCACGAGCATGGACGGCGAGAACGACGTCGGGCCTCTCGCCGCCGCGCGCGTCTCGGCCTGGGCGTCGAGGGCAGGTTTGTTCGCGATCATGTAGCCGAGCACCATCTGCTGATGTCGCGCCTTGCGCTGCGCGGGGCTCTCGTTCCGATATTTCGGATCGTCATCGGATGCCGCGATCTGAGCGACGAGCGCGGTCAACTTCGGATCGACCTCGGCCATCCCGACAGCTTCTCAAAGCCGTTAGGTGAATTGGCGGGTCACAAGGGTTTTCGAGCGGGGACGAGCGTGACCGCTTTCTCGGGGCAGGCAACGACGCACAGCCCGCACGCCTTGCACGCATCCGCACGGACCGCATACGCGGTTTGCTTGCGGTGGGCGAACACCTTGATCTTCTGCATCACGGAGAGCGGCCGCCAATCGGCGTCTTCGATCTTGCGAACCTCGAAGACATCGTAGGGACACACCGCGATGCAATCCGATTTTCCCTCGCACTTGCCGTGGTCGATCACCGGCCGATAACGAGCCGGCTCGGCCTTGCAGTGCTCGCCCGGTCGATCCGGGTGGCGCGCGGCGCGGCGCGCCTTGTCGCGATCGAAGTGTGTATTGCGCGGGGCGGGAAGGTCGTCATCGGACACGGGGCAGCCTAGCGCGAGTCAGGTCATCGCCGAGGCAGATTGCCCCCGAGTGCTTCCGCTCGTGTCGAGGTCGCCGACGACGGGCATCCGCGTGCGTTCTCTGTCAACATTCGCGGGATGACGTACCGACGACATGTCGCGCTCGCGATCGGCCTCTCCCTCGCAGCTGCCCCCGGCGTAGCGCCGGCGGATCGCCCTGCAGAGGCACCCGCAGAGCTCTCCGCCGCCGACAGCGCCAAGCTCGTCGACTTCTTCGACAAGCTGCTCGTGGCCATGGTCGCCCACCAGAACGATTGCCCGAAGGTCGCGGTCACGATCGACTCGATGGTGACGGCGAACGCACCGATGTTGCGCGGCGTGATGAAGCAGCTCGCCGGCGGCAAGACGTTGTCGAAGGATGCGGAAGCGAAGCTGACGAAGCGCCTGACGGCGGACGGGGCTGCGCTCGCCAAGTGCGCCTCGAACGCGGCCGTCAACAACGCGATGAAGCGCATCGAGAATCCCGATCTTCCGGCGGGTCCCTCGGCGGCGCTGCTGGCGGAGGTCAAGGCGCCGGTCGCGGCGGATCTCGAGCAGTACACCAAGGGCATCGCGGGCAAGGGCGACTTGATCGCGACGATCAAGACGTCGGTCGGCACGGTGCGCTGCAAGTTGCTCGCGGACAAGGCGCCGATGACGGTGGCGAACTTCGTCGGCCTGGCGACGGGCAAGAAGTCGTGGCTCGATCCGAAGTCGAACAAGCTCCAGAAGAACAAGCCCTACTACGACGATACGATCTTCCACCGCGTGATTCCGGACTTCATGATCCAGGGCGGTGATCCGACGGGCACCGGCATGGGCGGCCCGGGCTATACGTTCGGCGACGAGACGTCGCCGGCGATCAAGATGGCGCCCGGTGTGCTCGCGATGGCGAACTCGGGTCCGTCCACGAACGGCAGCCAGTTCTTCATCACCGAGGGATCGCCCTCGTATCTGGATGGCAAGCACACGATCTTCGGGACGTGCGCGCCGCTCGACGTGGTCGGCAAGATCGCCCGCGTCAAGCGCGACGACAGCGACCGCCCGGAGACCGCACTGAAGATGAAGATCACGATCAGCCGCGGCGCGCTCTAGACCAGGATCACGATCTCGCGCAGGAGCAGCTGGCAGAGGTGCCGACATGCCTCGCGCTCCGGCAACCCGCAGGTCACGAGCAGCTCGCGCGCGGACAACGTGCCATCGATGCGCGTCAGCAGGAACGCGGCGCGCTGATCGATCTGGATGCCGACGAGCTGCTCGAGGTGTTGCGAGAGCGCAGCCATCCGGGACTGATCGCCGATGAACGCGGTGAACACCGCGAGCACCAGCGAATCGTTCGAGGCGAGCAGCGCATCGATGCCGTCGTCGGGGCGCGCCGCCGATAGCGCGAGCTCGAGGGCGAGGACCGCCTCGTCGAGATCGCCGCGCGCATGCGTCCGCATGGCTCGCCCGATCAACTGGGCCACCGCGGCCGCTGGCAGGTCGCGCGCGTCGGTGGTGCCGGGCGCGATGCTCTCGAGGAGCGCGTCGCAGCGAGCCGCGATGCGGTCGATCGGGACGCGCGCCTCCGCGGACAGCTCGGCGAGCACCGCGTCGCGTGCCTCACCGAGATCCATCACGGTGGGTGCGGTCGATAGTCGGTCGAGACGCACGGGAGCCATCGGCTTTGGCAGCACCGCCTCGCGGCGCCCGAGCAGCGCGTTGACCTCCGCCACCACGGTCGGATTGGAGAGATCGAGGGCGTGCGCGGCGATCACGCGATCGAGATCGACCAACAGCGCGCCGGCCGTCGGATAGCGATCGGTGGGCCGTGTCGCCAGCAGCCGCAACACGATCGCCTCGAGGTCGGCGGGATAGCGCGGCATCACGAGCGATGGCTTCGCGAACTGTCCTCGCACGATCGCCTCGAGCATCTCGAACTCGCTCGCGTGATCGAACGGCCGCGTGTTGGTCGTCAGCTCGTAGAGCACGACGCCGAGCGAGAACAGATCCGAGCGACCGTCGAGTGGTCGCGCGCGGCATTGCTCGGGGGACATGTACGGGATCTTGCCCTTGAGCTGACCGCTCGCCGTCCGCGTGACCGTGCCGCTCTCGATGCGCGCGATGCCGAAATCGACGAGCTTGATCGCCCCCCCGAAGCTGACGAGGATATTGCTAGGCGAGATGTCGCGGTGAACGATGTTGAGCTTCGCGTGTGAGCCATTCGGATCGTGGACGTACGCGAGTGCGCACGTGGTGCCGTACATGATCGACATCGCGATCGCGAGCGACATCGGACGCTCCCGCGTGATCGCAGCAGCGAGCAACTGCCGCAAGTCGTGCCCGTCGACGAACTCCATCGCGAAGTAACACGCGCCGTGATCGATGCCGACGTCGAACACCTTGGCGATGTTCGGGTGGTGCAGCGTCGCGGCGAGCCGTGCTTCGGCGACGAACATGTCGATGAAGCGCCGATCGTTCGCATACGCGGG
>JACCYD010001306.1 GCA_013696695.1 Deltaproteobacteria bacterium
TGCTGGTCGCCCCGACTATGCTTGCCTCGGCGCAGGCTCGCCCGCGTCTGGTCGCTCTCTCTACCTCGATCCTGCTGTTCACCACCTCCGGTGCGTTCGGCTTTCGCTCGCTCGATGTGCGCCGCATCGACCCGGCATCGCCCGCGGCTGGCATCGCTGCCGGCGCGCAGACCGTCATGGCTGCAGTCAATGACCACTACGACGTGGTTCGGGTCGGCGCGACGGACACGGCGGTGGGCGCGGCCCGGCGCATGACCACGACCTCATATGAGGTCTTCACAGTCCCTGGTGTGTTTGGAACGATCGCGACCGCGACCGTGGCGCGTACCTGCGATGGACCAGTCGCGGTGTCGTGCACTCCGAACGGCTTGAGTGTGCAGGTCGTCCGCGGCAGCGGCACGAACATCCAGGGCGATCTCATCACGATCAGCGGGTTCGTCGACACCGCGCACGTAGCCAAGGCCATCGGGACAGGAACCAGCACGATCTATCAGATCGCCGCGGCGCATCGCTCTGTTGCCGACAGCGGCGAGTTCCGCTGTTACGCGTTCTGGCACTCGAACGAGAACGAGGGCGGCTCGGTCGACTGGACGAGCAAATACAACTACGTCGACACAGGCGGAAATCTCGGCTTGCAGGCGGACTTTGTTCGCAAGCTCGGAATCGCGTCACGCGCGTTCGATCACAACGGACGGGTCTACGTGCATGGAGCGTTCGCGGGGGAATCCGAATTCCTCGGGTTGACCACGCTGTTCCAGAAGCTCCGATCGCAGCTTCAGAACACCTATTTCTTGTATCGCGATGATGCGTTCCTCGTCGCGAAGGTCGCCGCGGGTCGCGCGGGCGGCTTTGCGCCGTCGCTCGGTCGACTGCCGGGCGTCGCGCTGACATCGGGGACCACCGGGTATTCGTGGTGCGCCACAGAGCGCCGGATCATCCCGCTCGGCACGAATCACACCGGCTACGACGACCGCGGACCTCGCGATGTCACGTACACCTTCGACTCGAACGAGGCGCGCCGCTGCGCCCGGCTCGGGCAGACGCTCTACATCACGGGCGGCGAGATCCTCCAGTACGACGGCGTTCGCCTCGTCGAGGTCGGCGTCCACGTCTACCCGTGGTTCTTCGCTGGCTTCGAGGACGGGGTATCGGGTTCTCTCGAGGCAGGGACGTACGCCTACAAGGCAACGTTGCGCTGGGACAACGCGAGAGGCGAGCGCGATAGGTCGACCACGGCGACCCACGGCGACATCGCGGTCATTGGAGCCGTGCCCAACCGAGTTCTGATTCAGGGCGCCGTGCCGCTCTATGTGACGCACAAAACCGCGAACGCGCCGGCCTTCGAGATCTGGCGGACGCTCAAGGATCCGAACATCGACTCTCCGTTCTATCTGGTCACCGCCAAGGATCCCGCCGTCGTCACCAATCCGAACCGATACCTTGCGAACGATCCGACGCTCGATGACCTCGCCACCGTAAACGACGAGCTCGCCGACGCCACCCTGATCAGCAAGGAGGCGAACGACGAGAACGGGGCGATCCTCGAGAACGTATCGCCTCCCCCTGCGTCGATTATCATCGCGAACGATTCACGGCTGTTCCTGGCTGGCGTTGCTGGCGACCCGAACCGCGTCTGGTATTCGCAGCAGCGCAGGGACGGCCAAGTCGCGAGTTTTCACGACGGCAACGTGATGGACATCCCGCGCGAGGGCGGCGACATCACATCGCTCGCGTTCCTCAGCGAGACGCTCGTGGTGTTCCGCGAGACGGCCATCTATGCGCTGCCTGGCGACGGCTACGACAACTTCGGCAGCGGCCAGAACTTCGGCCCGGCCCGCATCGTCTCGCTAGATGTCGGAGCGGTAAACCACGAGTCGGTCGCGTTCACGCCGGGCGGTTTGGTCTTCAAGTCCTCGAAGGGCTGGTACCTGCTCACTAAGGGATTCGCTGTCGAGCACATCGGCGGCCCGGTATCGAACTACGACAGCGAGACCCCGCTCTCGGTCCAGGTCGTCGAGAAGCAGCATCAGATCCGCATCCTCACGAGCTCGAAGATGCTCGTGTTCGACTACCTCGCGAATCAGTGGGCCGAGTGGACGATCGCCGATGGCCTGCATGCCGCCATGTGGAGCGGCGCGCACGCGTACCTGACTTCGGCCGGACCGAAGACCCAGAGCACCGCGTACACCGCGCTGACCTACGGGCTCGACGTCGAGACCGCGTGGATCAAGCCGGCTGACCTGCAGGGCGGCGTGCGCATCCGCAAGATGATGGCCCTCGGCGAGTTCCGCAGCGCGCACAACGTGCGGGTCCGCGTCGCGTACGACTACCTCGAGGAGTACGTCGACGACTTCATCTGGACGAACACCCAGGAGACGGTCGGCGGCCCCGAGCAAGTGCAGATCGGGCCGTCTCGGCAGCGATGCCAGGCGATCAAGGTGCGACTCACCGCGCTGGCTGTCACGGCATTGCTCACCGACGAAGTACCGGCGCGGCCCACGGGCGAGGCGCTGAAACTGACCGGCCTTGCGCTCGAGGTCGGCCAGCAACGTGGTTTCTACAGGCGCCTCTCTGCGGCGCAGAAAGCTGGGAGCTGATGAGTTGGAACCCTGTTGATTGGGCGAAGAGCGGCGCGAACTGGGCATCCGACAAGCTCGGCGATGTCTTCGGCGATCCCGGCGCAGCGGGCGAGGCCGATCGCAAAAAGCTTCTGTACGAGCAAGCGGCAGCGGCTGGCGGGTTCGCTGGCGTTGGCGAGGCCGGCTACGGCGCGATGACGGCGGAGGCGAACGCCGCGCGGCAGAACCTCGCAGACCAGGCCAGCGGCAAGCTTTCGTACAGCCGCGAGGCGTTGCGCCAAGGGCTGCAACAGAACGTCGGCGCACAGCAGTCGCTGGCTGCTGGCGCCTCGCCGCAGAACGCTGCGATGTCCGCGCGGACCGCAGCCATGCAGAGCGCTCGGCTCGGCTCGGGCATGTCCGGACAGGCTGCGCTCGCCGGCATTCAGGAGCAGTCAGCGGCCGCCAAGGCGCTACAGGATGCGATCCTCGCGCAGCGCGGCCAGGACATGCAGGTTGGGCTTGGCTCGCGCCAGAACGCGATGTCGGGGTACGGGGCAGGGAACGCCGGCCAGCCAGAGAAATCGTGGATCGAACGAAATGGTCAGGCCATTTCAGGCGCCGCTGCGCTCGCCTCCGATCGCAATCTCAAGACCGACATTGCCGACGGTGACGCCAAGGCCAAGAGCGCCATGGAGGGCCTCAAGGCGTACTCGTACAACTACAAGGACGGCAAGTACGGCAAGGGCGAGCAGCTCGGCGTGATGGCGCAGGATCTCCAGAAGGCTGGTCTCGGTCAGGCGGTCCTCAAGGAGCGCGACGGCCTCAAGGTTGACCCCGGCAAGCTCGCGGGCGCACTCGCCGCGATGGTCGCAACGCAGCATCGCCGCATCAGCAAGCTCGAGGGCGGCAAGAAGTAGCCATGCCCGAGCTCGACGCATACGGGAACCCTATCGATCCGGCGCTGTCCGGATCGCTCGTTGATCCGTGGTCATGGGTTCCCGAGAGCTGGACGCCCGCGCCCGCTCCGGAACCGGCCCCGATGCTCCAGCCGGGGCTCGACATCCCGACGCAGACACTCGACGCACTGCCGCTGCCAGAGCAGCCGGTCGCGTTCCCGAGCCCGGCGAGCGTACTCGACGATGGGTTGAGCGGACTCGCGCCGCCAGCGCTCCCGCCAGCCTCGGTCACGTCGATCCCGGCGCCCGATGATGACCTGCTCTATGCGGAGCTGCCCGGCTCGCCGCGGCTACCCGACCCGCTCAACGAGGCGCCGCCTGACTTCAGCGGTCACGTGCCGGACGACTACACGAACCTGGTCAGCACGCCGGATACGAATACGGGAGTTGCCAACTACCTATCGCTGTCGCCAACCGAGCGAATCCTGCTCGACGGCAAGCAAGCGGCGGCGCAGCAGACGGAGATGGCAGCGGCGCGCACTCGCGCGGCGACAGCTGACCTCGAGCAAGCCGAGGCGAACCAGAAGGCTTTCCGCGAATCACGAGCCGCTGCAATGACGGAGCGCGCTGCCATCGAGGCCGACGCGAAGAAGCTCGCCGAGGAGAGGGTCGATCCGGACGGATGGATGAACTCGCGGTCAACCTTCCAGAAGATCGCCGCGTTCTCTGCCGCGATCATCGGCGGTCTCGCAGCCGGTCGCTCGGGCGGTCCGAACGTCGGTATGCAGATGATCGAGAAGCAGATCGACAATCACATCGCGGCGCAGCGCGAGAACCTCGCTGCTCGCCGCGCAGACATCGGCCGTCGGACCGGCGTCGTAAACGACAATCTCGGCGAGGCGCAGACGGACCTGCGCACCGAAGAAGCGTTTCGCGCATCGGCCTGGGAGCGCACGATCCAGGACCTCCAGGCGCAAGCGCAGGAGTACGACCCGCACGGCACCACCGCGATCCGGATCGGAAAATCGATCATCGACATGCGCGCTCGTCAGGCGGGAGCGCTCGAAGCTGCGACCGACAAGGCGCAGAAGACGATGTTCGAGGCGATGAAGATCGATCAGGAGCAGCAGAAGATCGACAACGCGAAGATCGCGAAGGGCGGCTCTGGAGTTGGCGGCGGCAGTGGCAAGGCAGCCGACACGGTCATGCTGTCCCCCGCCGAGCTCGCCGGCCTCGGAATCCAGAGCGATGTGCCCATGTCGATGAAGGAGGCCCGCGCACGTCAGGGTCTCGTGAAGACTGCACAGGATATCAAGCAAGGCGAGCACGCGATTGGCGCCGAGCAGCGCACCGCCGAACGTGAACGGGCGATGCCTGGCGTGTTCGATGGCGTCGACGAGAACGGCAAGCCGAAGGTCTTCATCCCGACCGGAACGCCGGCTGCTGTCGAGAAACTGCAAGCCAAGTCGATCGCGACGCGCGAGATCGTCAACCTGCTGGACGAGGCGATGTCGCTGCGAACCGGGTGGACGACGGACCGCGGCAACTCCGACGAGAATCAGAAACTCACGGCGATCATGGGCAAGATCAAGCTTCGCGTGAAGGACGCCGAGGACCTCGGCGCGATCACCGCGGCCGATGCGGACCTCATCGTTGGCGCGGTCGGAACGGACGACTTCACGAAGTACGCCGAC
The DNA here is from genome assembly GCA_013696695.1 of Deltaproteobacteria bacterium. GTDB lineage: Bacteria > Myxococcota_A > Polyangia > Haliangiales > Haliangiaceae > JABFXX01. The sequence continues at coordinate 5,152 of JACCYD010001306.1, forward strand.
ATGAAGGCCGCAGTCGGCCAGGGACGTCAGAACATGATCGGCAGCCTGCGTAACGAGTTCGTCGGTCGCGGCATGTCCAAGGAGGCGGCGGCGAAGTTCTCGATCGGGAACCCGCACCAGGCCGCGACGACAAAGAGCGAAGCTGACCGGGCGTACAAAGGCCTGCTCGAGGACGACGGCAGCAGTGCAACCGACAACCCGGCACCCGCCGCACAGCAGACTCTACTCTCGCTGCGGGCTGACGCGTTCGGGACCGACCCGGCGAAGCGAGCCGCCGCGATCAAGGCGCTCGAGGACATCGCGAAGACCTCGAAGGGCAACGCGAACCGCGCAGCGGCGTCGTTCTATCTCCGGGACGCCAACACGAGGATCGCGACGCTCGCGACGGTCGAGAAGATGTCGCCCGATGCGCAGGCAGAGTGGCATCGCAATAACCCGGACTGGACGAAGCCGTAATGC
>JACCYD010001061.1 GCA_013696695.1 Deltaproteobacteria bacterium
GTACGCCTTGTTGCCGCGCTCGGAGACCGTCCACAAGTTGTTGTCATCGTCGAGCGCGAGGCCCGATAGCCCCGGCTCGGTGTCGAGGACGACCTCGGTGTACAACGCGGCCGCGCGCTCCTTATCGATACTCTTGCTACCGCAGGCAGCGAGAGTGATGAACGCGACCCAGCGGAGCACCCCCCACCGTAGCAGAGCCCGGTGGCATGCGATGCGCGATGACCTCAACGATCCGAGGGTGTTGCGTCAACGCCACGTCAGGTCCTGCGACGCTTTCATCATCCAGCCGTCGATGATCGACCGCCGACGAGGATTCACTTCACGCGCGTTTCACGCGCAGACCGGAAGGCCGCGGAAGGACCTGGCAAATGCCGGGCTTGTCGGTCGCGGTACGCCGTTTGCTGTTTCTCGCCGCAATGATGATGAGGGACTTCCAGCACCGTGCCGTCGACTCGATCAAGCGCCACGCGCTGACGATCTCGCTGCGCTCTCGAAAAGCGCAGACTCAGGTCCTCCAGGAGTACCTGTGGATCGAAGAAGGAGCCGAGGCGATCGCTCTCGATCGAATCCCTCCCGAGGCCCCGTGGCTCGGCAAGCTGGTGTCGCGACAGCTGGCCGATGAGGAACGCCACGCGAAGCTGTTGCGCGCGCGCCTCGCCGAGCTCGGCGTCGCATCGACCCGGCCACCGCCGTCGATCCTGCGCGTCAAGCTGTGGTGGCTCGATCGCGTGTGCGCGCCCTACAAGCAGGCGTTCGCCGCCGGCCCCGTCGTCGTGCTGCTCGCCGTCGCCGCGCAGCTCGAGCTGACGGGCATCCGCATGTTCGAGCGCCACCTCGGCGTGCTCGACACGCTCGCGCCCGACGATCCGACCGGCGACCTGCTGCGCTCGATCCTCTCGGACGAGCGGCGCCACGCGAAGTCGTGCGCGTCGGCCGCACGAAAGCTGTTGCGCGATCACGAGCGCGCGAAGTTCGACGAGCTCTGCGACCGCGTCGCTGCCGTCGACCGCTCGTTCGGCATCACGATCTCACTCGGCTACTGGGTCAACATCGCGACCACCGCCTTCCGGGATCGCGCTGCCGATCGAGATATCGCGATCGAAAAGGCGGCCTCGTGACGTCGCCGCGACTTGCCATCATCTCTGACACCGTCGACCACACCGACGGAGTCGCGATCGGCCTCCGCCGGCTGGTCGCAGCTTCGACGCGTGCCGGCCACTCGATGGCACTGCTGGGACCTCCCGCGATCACCCCGACCATCGACGACGTCGTCCGCATGCCGGCGAGACTGTCGGCGCAACTACCGTTCTACGCCGAGTACACGTGGAGCGTGCCAGAGCTGGCGCCGATCGCCTCGTACCTCACGAGATCGGCCGACATCCTCCAGATCGCGACACCCGGGCCGATGGGGATCGCCGGCTTGCTCGTCGCGCGAATGATCGGGATGCCCGTGATCGCGCAGTACCACACCGAGGTTGCCGAGTACGCGGCACGCATGACCGGCATGCCAATCCGCGGTGTCGTCGAGCCGCTCGTCGGCTGGATCTACCGTCGGGCCGAGCTCTGTCTGGCACCGTCGACGGCCGTCGAGCAGCGCTTGAGGGCGCTCGGCGTCGCTCGCGATCGCATCCAGCGCATTCCGCGCGGCGTCGACCTCGACCTGTTCTCGCCCGCAAAGCGAGATCGCGCGGCACTCTCGAAGTACGGCATTGGCGACGGGCCGGTGGCGCTCTACGTCGGCCGCGTGTCCAAGGAAAAGAATATGGCCGGCCTGCTCGCCGCTTGGGCGCAGGTTCGCGCGACGCGACCGACCGCGCAGCTGATGATCGTTGGCGATGGTCCGGTGCGCGCTGCGTGCAACATGCCCGGCGTGGTCTGCACCGGGTCTCTTTACGACGAGGATCTCGCGCACGTGTTCGCATCTTGCGACGTGTTCGCGTTCGCGAGCGAGACGGAGACGTTTGGCAACGCGGTTGTCGAGGCCGTAGCGAGTGGCTTGCCCGTCGTCGTGATGGGAGGTGGTGCCGCACACGAGCACGTGCGCGACAACGAGACCGGCTTCGTGAGTCGCGACCTCGAGGGATTCGCGGCGGCGCTCGGTCGGTTGCTCGACGATCCGCAACTCCGCATCCGCCAGGGTCTCGCGAGCCGCGTGCACGCCGCGACCTACAACCTCGATCATGCGATGCGCGCGAGCTGGGCGATCTACGAGACGCTGCACGCGCGCCGTGCGGCGACCTGGCTGGTTCGACACACGGCTCGCCGACATCGCGCGATGCGGTCGATCTACGGCCGACTCTACAAGCGCCGCGCGCGCTTGCTGTTGGAGGCTGCATGATCTCGCTCGTCATCGAGACCTACAACATCGACGGCGAGGCCGCGCCGCTGCGCAAGCTGCTCTACGCACTCGAGCCGCAACTCGATGGCGTCGAGCTCGTGATCACCCACGACGGCCTCGACGGGAAGACCCGCGACACCCTCGCGAACGGCCGGGCGGTGACGTGGGTCGAGCTGCCGGGCGAGGCCACGTACTACGAGCACAAGAACCGCGGGTTCGACGCCACCACCGGCGACATCGTCGCGTTCATCGACGGCGATTGCTCGCCAGACCCCGATTGGCTCGACGAGCTGGTCGCTCCGTTTGTGAACGGCGCCAAAGTCGTCGCCGGTGCGACGTCGTATCCCGGCGCACTCGCCCCGATCGCGAACGCGATCGATTTTCCGTACTTCGACGGCGCCAATGCGAGGAAGTGCTCGATCGCCGATGCCCCGCCGACGGTGCGGAACTTCTTCGCGAACAACGTCGCGTTCGAGCGCAGCGTGTTCGCAGCGCGGAAGTACCCGACGATCGAGCCGATGTTCCACGGCCAGTGCCAGGTGCTCGCGCTGCGGCTGCTCCAGGAAGGCATCCCCGTCGTGTTCGCTGCGAACGCGCGGCTGACCCACGCGTGGCCCGACGATCTGCGCGAGTGGCTCGAGGTTCGCCTGTTGCGCGGCGCCGACACCGTGTCGCTGCTGCCGTACCTGCTCGCCCACTACACGCCGCGTGCGGCCCCCACGGTCAACCGGCTCGGCGCGCTGCCGACGCTGGCGCTGATCGCCGCGCGCGCGATCGGCTCGTCATGGCACGCGTTGCGGCGCGGTCCGGTACTTCGCGGGCTCGGCTTTGTCGCGATCGCGACCGTGCTCGATTCGATCGGCGCGGCAACGTCGCCGTCGATCTACCGCGTCTTCACGTGATGGATCCCGGTGAGCTGATCAGCTCTCTTGGCATGTATGCCGCGACCTTCGTGATCGCGGTGGTCGGCGCGATCCTGCCGATCATCTCGATCGAGGTGTTCCTGATCGGGCTCGTGATGCTCGTCGGCCCGGCGGATGCCATCCCGATCGTCGCGCTCGCTGCGATCGGCCAGACACTCGGGAAGCTTCCGATCTACTTCGGCACTCGCGGGCTGACCCAGCTGTCGACCCGGTCGCCCGCGCAAGCCCGCCGGATCGCGCGCGTTCGCACGTGGTTCGCCCGGTTCCGTCCGACGAAGCTGCTCGCCGTCAGTGCGCTCGTCGGCCTGCCGCCGTTCTCGCTTGCCGCCACGGCCGCCGGGGTGCTGGCGATTCCGCCTCGCACGTTCTGCGTCGTCGTCGGGGGGTGTCGCGCCTTGCGATTCGCAGCCATCTTCGCGGTCGCGCACCTCTGGTGATCGCCGTATGATCGCGCCGAGTGCACGTCGAGAACATCTTGACGATCGGCATGTGCGGGGCGTTGGTCTTCCTCGTCGTTCGCATGGTGATCTCGAAGTGGCTGGAGCCAGAGCGCTCCCACTTCGCCTGGATCATGATCGGCATCGCGGGCATCACGTTCTGCACCGCGCGCGTCATCCACCACTCGAGCCCCGATCCGTCGGTCGCGCTCGAGATGGTGCGCGCGCAATACGCTTCCGCACTGCTGCTGCCGGTGCTCGCGCTGATGACGATCGAGAACATCGGCGAGCTGCCGCGCAGCCACACCACGCGGGTGATGTGGATGATCTCGCTGCCGCTCTGTGCGGGCTTCTTGCTGACGCCGTGGTTCGTGGCCGGCCCCCCGATCCAGCGCACCGATCTGTTCGGCTTGACGTTCTATGCCGGTCAGCCCGGTCCGCTGCTGTGGATCAACATCCCGCTCGGCATCTGGCTGGTGGTCGGCCTCCGCCGCCGGCTCGCGGCCATGCCGCCGGCATACGCGTCGCTGCGCCGCACGCTGCGGTTCGCGATCATCATCGCGATGCTGTTCGGCGTGAACGACTCCCTGCATGGCGCTGGCGTCTTCAAGTCGATACCGCTCTTCGAGTACGCGTTCCTGGTCGTCGCGATCGTGGCGACGCGCGTCGAGCTCCAGCGCTCCGCGATCGTGCGCGAGCAACTCAAGGCCCTGGTCGCGGAGCGCAACCGCGAGGTCGAGTCGAAGCGCCAGGCGATCGACACCGCACTGCACAAGCTGACGCGCAGCGAGGCCCGCTACCGCCACCTCGCGCAGGCCACCCGCGAAGGCGTGGTCGTGATTCAAGGCCGCCGGGTGGTCGACGTCAACGACGCGTTCGTCGCGATGCTCGACACCACCGAGGCCGCGCTGCTCGGCGCGGATACAGCGGAGCTGTTCGATCCCGCCGATCGCGTGATGATCGAACAGCTCGTCACCGGTACCGATGTCGGGCCGAGCGACGTCCGCGCCTACAAGGGCGATCAAACACTGCTGCCGATGTCGGTCAAGGCGACCGGAGTTCCCGAGGGCGCGCCGGGCACGCGCGTGCTGCTGGTGCGCGATATCTCCAGCGAGCGCGAGCTGCGGCTGCAGCTGCTGCGCGCGGACCGGCTCGCCGCCGTCGGCACGCTCGCCGCCGGCACCGCCCACGAGATCAATAACCCGCTGGTCTACGTGGTTGGCAATGCGGAGGTGCTCGCACAGGAGCTCGAGCGCCTCGCGCCGATGGTGCCGCCCGGCGAGCTCGATCTCGCGAAGGAGGTCGTCGGCGAGATCGCGATCGGCGGCGATCGCGTGCGGCGAATCGTCAAGGATCTGATGTCGCTCGCACGCGAACGCTCCACCGATGACTCCGCCGTCGACATCCGGAAGGTCCTCGAGAGCGCACTCGCGATGGCCGCGAACCAGTTCCGTCACCGCGCATCGGTGAGGCGCGAGCTCGGTGAGGTGCCGCACGTGTTCGCGAGTGAAGTCCGGCTTGGCCAGGTGTTCTTGAATCTGCTGGTCAATGCCGCGCAGGCCATCCCCGAAGGACGGCTCGCCGAGAACACGGTCACGGTGAGGACGTTCGCCGAGGGTGATCAGGTGATCGTCGAGATCGTCGATACCGGCTCCGGCATGGATGGCAACACGCGCGACCGCATCTTCGATCCGTTCTTCACCACCAAGGAGGTCGGCAAGGGCACCGGTCTCGGATTGTCGATCAGCCACGGCATCGTCACGACGCTCGGCGGCAAGATCGAGGTCGAGAGCGAGATCGGCAAGGGCTCGAAGTTCCGGATCTCGCTCCCGGCGATGGAGCCCAAGCCCGACACCGCCGCGGCCGTGGCGGCGAGGATCGAGGCGACCCCGCCGCGCCGGATCCTGGTGGTCGACGACGAGGAGCTGGTCGCGCGCAACCTCGCGCGCATGTTGTCGCCTCATCGGGTCGATGTCGCCGGGAGCGGACGCGAGGCGCTCGACCGCTGCGCGAGCGGCCGCTACGACGTCGTGCTCTGCGACCTGATGATGCCGGACGTCACGGGCATGGAGGTCTACACGCAGCTGGTGGCGGCCGACCCCTCCGCAGCGAGCAAGTTCCTGTTCATGACCGGCGGCGCGTTCACCGACAAGGCGCGAGATTTCCTCGACAAGGTCCCGACGCGCTGCCTGGAGAAGCCGATCTCGAAGGCCGACCTGCATCGGGCGATCGCCGAGGTCGTCGTGCCCGACGCCGTCATCTGATCTGCCCTCGCGGGGAACCTGTCGGCGAGCCGTGGTGTCAACATCGGCCCCCATGCGCCGAGGCCATCGCTCTGTCATCGCCGCCTTGCTGGTGGCGCTGTGCTGTCGCACGCCGGCGCCGATCGCGACCGCACCGTCGCCGGTCGTCCCGGGGCCCCCCGCAGCACTGCAAGCCTCGACCGGCCGCGCGCTCGTCGAGCTCGATCCGAGCGCACCCGAGAACGGCAAGCTCGTCGTCGAGCGGATCGACGCTGCGGATGCCGCGGCGAAGCTCTCGATCAGCGCGCTGTCGGATGCCGAGCTCCAGCCGCTGCTCGCCCGTCTGGAGCCACTCCCTGCGATGACACCTGCCGCACCGGCGATGCGGCCGCCGTCCGCCGCGCCGGTGCCGAGCTCGCCGGTCGCTCCGATCGCGCTGGTGCCGCTCCAGGGCAAGCAGATCGCCGATGCGGCCCCAGCACCACCGCCACCCGCGCCGCCTCCGACGCCCGACGCGGTCGGTCCGCTGAGCCCACCGCCGGAGATCCTGCCCTCCGGCGAGGTCGACGAGGCCTCGGAGGTTCACGTCCGGTTCCCCGAAGCGATGGTGCCGGTCGCCGAGGTCGGCGTGGCGAAGCAAGCACCGGCCACGATCGCACCCGCGATCGCCGGAAGCTGGCGCTGGATCGACACCCGCGTCGCGCGGTTCACGGCGACGAAGAGGTTCCCGGGCGCGAGCCGATTCACCGTCACGGTACCCGCGGGCATCCGCGCGCTGTCGGGCGCAGCGCTCGACAAGTCGATCACCAGCTCGTTCTCGACCGCCTCGATCAGTCTCGAGCGCGTCGTCATGCAGCAGGTTCGTCCCGACGCCCCGTTGCTGCTGGAGCTCGATCAACCGTTCGATGCGGCGATGCTTGCGAAGCACATCCGCATCGAGCACGCGAAGAAGCCGTTGCCGTTCGAGGTGGTCACCGTCGCGCAGGCGAAGGAGCAGTGGATGCGCGATCCACGGTTCCAGCTCGACAAGCTCAAGATCCCGACGCACTCGCTGGTCCTCGCCCCGAAGCCGGCGTGGCCCGCCGGATCGAATCTGAAGGTCGTCCTCGCCGCGGGAGCAACCTCGAGCGAAGGCCCGCTACCGACCAAGCAGGATGCAGCGCGCGACGTCGTGGTCGTCAAGCCGTTCACGCTGCGCGGGGTCGAGTGCGCCAACGCGGCCGACGCGAAGCTCGATCAGAAGTGTCCCGCGAACAGCTTCATGTACGTGAGGTTCACCAATGGAGTCCGACGCTGGCGATCCGATCAAGTCACGATCGACAGCAAGATCGTCGCCCAGCAGGGCGGCAGCTACGCGATCCACATCCTCGTGCCGCCCGACGTCGGTCGCCGGCATGCGGTCGAGGTGGCCGCGGATCTGATCGACGAGTACGGCCAGCCGCTGACGGGCGTACGCCGGGCCGCGTTCACGACCACGCCGCAGACGTTCTCCTCCTACATGCGCGCCGACTCGGGCGTGATCATCCTCGACCCGCGCTTCGAGATCCCGCAGTGGCGCGTCGAGGCGGCAGCGATCGCGGCACTCCGCATCCAGCTCTATCGCGTCGAGCCCGCTGATTACTTCGCGTTCGCGAAGTTCGACGACACTCGTCGCGGCCGCCCGCCCGGCACGCTGGTCCATGACAAGCAACACCC
>JACCYD010001330.1 GCA_013696695.1 Deltaproteobacteria bacterium
GCCTCGAGGTGATCGAGGTGCGAGTGCACGTTGCCGTCGGAGTGGAGCCCGATGAAGTGGACCGCCCCGCCACGCGCTCCACGCTCGACGATCGCCTTCCAGGCACTGCCGTCGAACAGCGCGCCCGCCTGACCATCCTGCCCAGTGAGCGCCCGGCCGACGAGCAACGCCCCTTGGTCATAGATCTTGCCCGCGCCCAGCGCATTGTGGCCGACCTCGGAATTGCCCATGTCCTCGTCGGAGGGCAGGCCGACGGCCCTCCCGTGGGCTCGTAATTCGGCGCGTACGCCTGGCACCCACAGTCGGTCCAGCGTCGGAGTCGAGGCGATGGCAACCGCATCGGCCTCGTCGCCGGCACCCCGACCCACCCCATCCATCACGACGAGAACCACCGGTCCACGTGGCGAATGCGCCTTGTGAGGCGAAAGCATGGCCGGACCTTACCCGAATTCGGTCCCGACGAAGACCACGTGTATGATCGGTCTCCGTGGCCGAGGTCGAGCCAAAGCTCGAGATGACCCGTCTCGGGTCGTACACGATTGTCCGCAAGCTCGCGAAGGGCGGGATGGCGGAGATCTTTCTCGCGCGGAGCTCGGGACCCGAGGGCTTCGAGAAGCTCGTCGTCCTCAAGAAGATCCTCCCGAAGTACGCCGAAAACCCGCGCTTCGTTCAGCTGTTCCTCGACGAAGCGAAGCTCGCCGCCAGCCTCGACCACCCGCACATCGTGCAGGTCTACGACATGGGCCGCGTCGACGGGAACTACTTCTTCACGATGGAGTACGTCCACGGCCAGGACGTCCGGTCGATCCTTCGCAAGGGCTCGCGCACCAAGCATCCGCTGCCGATCGCGATCGCGATCCAGATCGCACGCACGATGGCGTCCGCGCTCCACCACGCGCACGAGCGCCGCAAGCCCGACGGCACCTCGCGTGAGGTCGTTCACCGCGATGTCTCGCCGTCGAACATCCTGGTGTCGTACGACGGCGCGATCAAGCTCGCCGACTTCGGCGTCGCCAAGGCTGCATCGAGCACCGTCCGCACGCGCACCGGCGCGCTCAAGGGCAAGGTCGGCTACATGTCCCCCGAGCAAGCGCGAGGCTCCTCGATCGATCGCCGCTCCGACATCTTCTCGCTCGGCGTGGTGCTGTGGGAGCTCGTCGCGATGCGCCGGCTGTTCAAGAGCGACAACGACCTCGCCACGATCCAGGCGATCATCAACACGCCACCGCCACCGCTCGCCGATTTCCGCGAGGACTGCCCGCCGGAGCTCGACCGCATCGCGCGGCGCGCGCTCGAAAAGGATCCGGCCATTCGCTATCAGACGGCGCAGGAAGCTCAAAAGGATCTCGAGGAGCTCGCACGCGATCTCAAGCTCGACCAATCATCGATCGCGCTCAGCTCGTTCATGACCGAGCTGTTCGACAGCGAGCTTGCCGCCTGGCGCGAAGCGCAGTCGACCGGCGCCACCGTCACCGATTTCGTGGTCGCTCACTCGAGCCCCGCAAACGCGACGCCGGTCAGCGAAAGCGATCTTTCCCTCGACGATCCCGGCGAGGAAGACGACGACGAGGAATCCGCCCCCGACGCCGACGAAGAAGCGTCGGAGGCCACGGCCTTGCCACCTCAGCTGCCGCGCTCCGGCCTGATCTCACGCGACGAACCCGACGACGCCACCGACTTCGGCCCACCGCCGACGATGGAATCGATCCTGCCACGCCCGCTCGCCTCGACGGTCCCACGCGTCAAGCCGCCGATCGTTCCCGCACCGTCGCCGGACACCTTTCGCGAGGACAACCCGTTCGACAACGCGGCCACGCGACTCCGCCCGAACCCGATGCTCCCCGGCGAGGCCAATCCGTTCATCGACCAACCCACCAGCGTCGTCGCGCCGATCTTCACCGAGGAAGCGCCTACGGTGCAGGCACCTCCGGATGTCCTCAAGCGCGCCTTCGCCGAGACCGCCGAGACGGTGCAAGGCGCCGCGCGCTACACCGATCCGAGCTCCGCCGAATTCCCGCCGTCGGCGTTTCCAACGCCCACCCCGACAACCCCGTACCCGAAACACGAGGTGAAGACGACGCCATTCACGAAGTCGACGCCGGGCACGCCGCCAGACTCCTCGCCGTACCCGCCGCAATCGGTGCACGTCACGCCGCAAACGCCGCAGACGCCGCCGGTCGGTATCCCGGTCATGCTGGGCGTGCCCGCGAAACCCTCGGCTGCGCCGGGGGCGTCCGACCTATCCGGCAACCCGGGCTCACTCGCGATGCCCGTGCTCGGCGGACCTGGCGCAGGGAGCGGCTTTGTAGGCCCGATGTCGGGCCCGAACACGACAACAAAACCCGCCATGCTGGGTCCGGACGCGCCGGGCAGTCCGCATACGCCAAACGATTCGGGCGGTGCGTTCGGCGGCGGCGCGAGCATGCCGGGCCGCGCGAACATGCCGGGTGGTTCGAACAATCCTCACGGTTCGTTCGACGGTGGGAACATGTCGGGCGGCGCGAACATGCCGGGCGGTCCGAACACGCCAAACGGTTCGAACACGTCAGGCAGTCCGCACACGCCGGGCGGCCCGAACATGCCGGGCGGTCCGAACATGCCGGTCGGTTCGTTCGGCGGCGGCGCGAACATGCCGCCGGGTTCGACGGGCGGCGCACCGAGTCTGTACGGAGCGTATGGACCCGGCGGTTCGATGTCGGGTGCCGGATCGATGCAGGGCATGCCGATGCAACCGGGCTATCCCGGAATGGTGGGACCACGCACGCCGGCCTCCAGCGTACCGGTGATGGGCTACCCCGGGCTGCCGCCGGATTTCGACATCGGCCTCGCGCCACGTCGCCGCTGGTTCATCATCGCTGCGGTTGCCGTCGGCATCGCCGTGCTCGCGATCTTGCTCGTCGTGATCTTCGGTCGCGGCCCCGCGGACGACGAGACTCCCCCGCCGGTCGAGGAACCGACGCCCAGGTCCGAGGCCTCACCCAAGGCCACGGCTCCAGCAACCGCCGGCGCAGCAGCGAAGCCCGCGACGAAGTCCGCCGGTTCCGCCGCGCACACTGGATCCAGCGCAAGGCCAACGGGGTCGGGCGCTGTGAACGCCGGAATTGCATCCGGATCCGGTTCAGGAGAAACGCCGCCCGACGCTGCCACGACCGCTCCGACAGATCGGTCCTCGGTCGCGCCGGTCACGACACCGAAGACCACGAAGCAGCCGCCGCTCCGCCCACAGCCCAAACGCCGTTGAACGCCAACGTTGCGATGCCCGTCGAATGGCTGTCGCGAAACGCCCCGCGACTTCGCAGGGTTCGACGGTATCCGCGACGGTGTGTCCGCATCGCCGCTAGGCGGCTTTCTGCTCTCTCGCCCGACGACGTAGTGACGCCGTAGTCCACGATGTAATGACGCCCGGATGTAATGACGTCGTACTCCACACTGGATTGACGAAGGACCCCAGGGGGCCTCCCGGCATCGAGGTTCCCTGCTTAGACCCTCGATGGAAGTCGCGGAGCGCGGTCACACCCGCTTCGCGTCATGCTCGCGCAACACGCGCACGAGCTCCGTCCGAAACGGCACGGGATGCTCTCGATGCATGAAGTGCCCACCCGGCACCTGCACCACCTCGTATGACGACGTGAACATGCCGCGCGATTTCTCGTACAGCCGCGGGGCGATCATGTCGTGCTCTCCTGCGAAGCAGACGGCCGGCACGGTGATCTTGAGCTTGTAGGACTCTGGCGAGCGCAGACTCTGCGCGCGGTAGTAGCCGCACGCCGCAGCGGCAGATCCAGGCTCGCGAAAGGCGGCCTTCACCTGATCGGTCTCGCTCGTCGGGATGGCTTTCCACGACGGGGACCAGCGTCGCCACAGCTCGTCGAGATACGCGAAGTCGTTCTCCGCGAGCTTCGCGTGCGCGTTCTTGCGGCGCAGTGAAAAGAAGTGGCGCAATTTCCACACCAGCGCCGGCGTCGGCCTGATGCCGCCGGGGTGCGGGATCGCGAGCGTGACGAGCAGGCGAACTCGATCCGGCCCGAGCGCCGCGGCAGAATAGGCGGCGCTCGCGCCCCAGTCGTGACCGACGACCACGGCAGGTCCGCCTCCCAGCGCATCGATCAGGCCGAGCACGTCCTGGCCAAGCGTGTCGGTGTCGAACGCTTCAGTCGTGGGAATCTCCGTCGGAGCGTAACCACGCGTGAACGGCGCGACCGCGCGATAGCCCGCTTCCGCCAGCGCCGGCATCACGCCGTCCCACGTGTGTGCGGTATCGGGGAAACCGTGAACGAGCAGGACCAGCGGGCCGGTGCCTTGCTCGAGATAGGCGAAGCGCAGCCCGTTCGCCTGGATCGTCTTGGGAGTCACAGCCGCGAACGTAGCCGACCGGGCTCGTTCCGTGGCGCGCGCTTCACTTCTTCGGCACCTGCGTCGATGCACTGCCGCTACCGGCCGCTTGCTGATCGGCATCGACGACGCGGTAGTTCTTGACGCTCTTCTCGTCGAACTCGAACCACTTGGTGTCGATCGACTTCGCGAAGTCCGGCGTGAAGAATCTGAAGTGGTTGATGTTGTTCGACGAGTCGATGATCACCGACTGCGTCACGCGATAGTCCGACGGGTTGACGACCAGGATCAGATTCTTGTACTGCGCCGACGGCTTCTTCGGCGTCAGCTTGATCACGATCTCTCCCTTCGCGCCGTACTTCGCCGACGTGTCGAGGGCGGCGTTGAACTCGGACTTCAGATCGCCCTTGCCGTAGAGGAACGACACCGCGACCGGCATCAGATCCTGCTGCAAGTTCTTCTTCACGACCTGCATGTTGTCGTGCTCGACCAGATAGAGGCTCGAGCCGTTCGAGATGAAGCTCTTCTTGACCTGGACCTTCTGCGCCCTCTTCTCGAGGTAGTCCCAGCGCATCTTGCCGGGCTTCATGATCCAGACCGTGCCATCGCTCGACTTGGTGCTGCCGAACGTGTCGTTGGTGACCGCCTGGCGGAACGACGCGGTGACCTGCTTCACGGTCGCGTAGAACTTCTGCACGTTATCGACGACCGCATTTGCATCGGTGGCCGTCGCGCCGGGCGCCCCGGCGAGCGGGATCGAGTAGACGATCGAAGGCTGCGCCGGCAGCCCTGGAATCAGTGGTGCAGGAGCCGGCGCGGCGGGCAAGGCCGGCGCCGAGACGGCGACCTTGGGGAGGGCCGTGGCGGGAGCTTGCGGGAGCAGTCCGAGGATCGCGCGAAGCAAGATGCCGATGAGGTTCATAGTTCAGAGTCTCCGGGGATGCCAAACAAGCACCGTGAAAGATAGACGCGGTGCGTGGTCTGGCGATTCATGCGTGGAAGTCCTCGACTTGCTTGGTGGTAGCACGGCGTGCACCCGGTTACCCTGTCCCGGTGAGACCGCTGTGGACCGTGGGGGCATTCCTGATCGCCTGTGGTGGAGGAAGTGGGGCAGGTCGCTCGGGCCCAGTCGAGTCCGGCACGATCGCGAAGCTTGCAGAGGATGACCAGCTCGTTCCGACCTACGACAAGGCCGATCTGCAGCGCGCGCTGATCGCGGAGCGCGGCGCCGAGGCGACCGCGGAGCGACAGATCCGGGACATCGAAGCGCTGGTCGCCGCGGGATCGACGTCCGCCGGCACCGACCGGCTGCGAGTCGCGCTGGTCGATCTCGCGGTGCGCCGCCGCTTCATCGCGACACTCGAGACCTGCGAGACGCAGGGTCGCTGGTGTCCACCGCGGCTCGACGATCCAGTGTGGGTCTACGATCCGTCGGGCGAGGATCCGGTTCCGCTCGACGCCGCACAGCGCTTCGATCTCGATAGCTGGCGCACGATCACGACCGAGCTGCACGGGCGCGCTTGCGCGTGCCGCACGCAGGTCTGCGTCGATGGCGTCGATGTCGCGCTCGCGCAGCTCGAAGGGCGTCCGATGCGCGCCGTGCAAGACGACGACGCGGCGATCCAATCGGTGACACGTGCGCGCGAGTGCTTGTTTCGGTTGCGCGGCAAGAAGTTGTTTCGGGTCGACCGCGCGCTACCGGAGTCGGAGTAATGGCGCACGACATCGAGGCGGCGAAGTCCGGGCGATCCGCCTGCGCGACGTGCGGCGAGAAGATCAACAAGGGCGAGGTACGTGTCGCCGAGCTCTATCAAGATGCCACGGTCGGGCGGCCGCAATACGAGGAGCACTACCGCGGCGATGGCAATTACTCCCGATCGCGCAGCGAGCACCGCGAGGCGATCCAGCGCTTCCATCATCTCCAGTGCGCGGTCGACAAGCATCCCGCGCTGGTCAAGACCGCGCTCAATCGCGCGCACGATTCTGCGCTGATCGAGGATCGCGCCGCGCTCGAGAAACAGCTCGCCGAGTCGCTCGACGGGGAACGCAAGCAGCGCGTCGCCGCGGCCACCGCCCGGCTCGCCGCCCCGGTCGAGACCGCGGCCGCAGATCCCAACCTCGATCCTCTGATGGAGCAGCTCGCGGAGACGCCCGAGGATCCCGAGCTGATCGGAATCGTCGGCGACCTCTACCAGTCCCGCAACGATCCGCGCGGCGAGCTGATCTCGATCCAGCTCGCGACCCGAAATCTCAAGCGAGAGCGCGGCCCGGAGATCGGCGGCGCGCGCACGCGCAGCCAGGAAGCGGAAGATCCGACGGCCCGCACCATGGTGCAGCGCCGAGACGAGCTGATGGCCTTCTTGACGCCACGGCTCGACAGCGCCGATCGCTCGGTGTGGGGCCTCGGCTTCGTGCGCCGGCTCGAGCTCGGCCTCAAATCGGCGAGCCACATCGAGGAGCTCGCCGGGCTGTGGACCCACCCGAGCCTCCGCGTGATCTCGGAGCTGCGGCTCGAGCTGCCGGCGGTGGCCGATGACGCGCAGGTCATCTCGCACCTCGCGACCTTGCTGCCGAAGTCGCTGCGCAAGCTCGAGATCGGCGGCTCGTCGCAGAATGCCAGCTCGCTGCAACCGTTGATCGCGGCGCTGCCGCGTTTGCAAGAGCTCGTGCTGCTATCGCGGCGCGGCGATCCGGCGATCGCGCACGACAAGCTCTCGAAGATCACGCTTCACGGCGGCGCGTATGCAGAGACGCTCGCGCTACTCGTGCCGAAGAAGCTCGAGGCCGTGAAGGAGCTCGCGATCCGGGACTGGGGCTTCATCCACGATCCGTTCGCCGCGTTCGCTCGCTCGAAGTGGAAGAAGGCGATCGACCGGCTGCACATCGACGAGCCGGCGAAGAACACGATGACCGACAATCCGCCGTTGCCGATGGAGATGGTCGACGCGCTGCGCGAGGGGCTCGGCAAGCACAAGCTGCCGCGCCTCGAGATCACCGGCGTCGCGATCCCTCTACCGGTGCGTGCCGCACTCGCCAAGCTGTGCGTGGAGCTGGTGTGCCCGGCCGCATCGGTGGTGCTCGACGACGCCACCACGCACGTCACGCACGCGAACAAGCCCGAGTGGGGCAGGGGCAAGATCGTGAAGCGTCACGACGGCAAGCTCGAGGTGAAGTTCGGGAAAGAGGTGAAGGTCTTCAAGGCCGACGCCCCGTTCCTCGTGCCCGCCGTCGACGACTGATCGTGGCCGTGGGCGACTGGAGACAGGTCAGCTTACGAGGGCAGATCTTTTTGTCGGGTGGACGAGACGCCATGCACGACAGCGATGCCGACCAAGCAAAGCGCACCAACGCCGATCCACTGTGCAGGCACCCCGAGCATGTTGGCTCCAAGCGCCAGTCCAACGATCAGGATGATGTAACCGACCAAATAGATTCCGAACGACATCCGGCGCTTACCGGCGCCCGCGGTAATAGAAACCGCCGCCGCCGAGGAGGAGAACGATCACGAGGATGATCAAGATGGTTTGCATGGACATGGACACCTCTCAAGCACTCGGCATGCCATGCGTAACACTGCGCCAAGAGAGCCTCCGTCGGTTCCGGCGGGCGATCGGGCTCACGACCCGAGCCCGGATAGACACAACCGCCCGCATGTTTGCGGTCAGGACTAGGGGGCGTCCCTAATTGATCGATCGGAAAGCCCGATCATTTCGATCGGTTCTGAGA
>JACCYD010001334.1 GCA_013696695.1 Deltaproteobacteria bacterium
CTAGTCGCGATCCAGCTTGGCGGCGAGCGCCTTCGCGGCATCGAGGTTCTCGTCGCCGTTGTCGCTGCCCATCGTGATCGCGAACGTTCCGCCCCAGATCTGGTCGTTGATGATCGGCGCGCTCACCACCACGCCGTCCGACAGGATCGCCAGCTTGCCGCCGACGATCTGGCTGGTGACCTGGCCGAACGTTCTTGCAGCTGCGTCCGAGAGATCCGCCAGCACGACAAGGCGTTCCCCTCGGTCATCGACCTCTGCATTGATGACCGCGTTGCCATCGAGCACGATGGGCTCGTGAAGGTAGTAGCTGCGCCAGCGCCCTGGCTCGCTCTGCTCGAACGCGAGCTCGTGACCGAGGGGCACGATGAAGCTCGGGTTGTTGGTGAGCTGGGCGAAGTAGCCCTCGAGCTGCGTGCGCCCGGTCACCGTGCCGCGGTTGGTGGCCTCGAGATAAAAGTCGTGGCCGACCCGGTGCGCGGTGTCTCCGATCTGCCACACGTCCTCGTGGGCCGACACCCCGGCGCCGCGTGCCGCCGGGTCCAGCGCCCCGGTCCGTTCGCTGCCGACGTGAGCGTGGACGCGACGCATGTAGTCGGAGTCGTGGTCGACCACCTGGAGCTCGAGGGCGGTCAGGCGCTCGACCTGTACCGTGGTCTGTGAAGGGACAGTGTCGCCGCAGGCCGCCATCAGCGCGCCCATCACCAGTTGTTTCATTCGCATCCCAGCTGGATGACCACCCGATCCGATTCCGACAACCCGCCGCTCGGGGAGGGCCTGTGGATTGCGCGACCTGTCGCGGCATCGCCACAGAGTCCTCGACGGGAAACTCGCGAGTGACAGACCCTCGTGTTACCGGGACTAATGGCCCTGGACCCCGAGCCCGTGCGCCCCGACGTCGCGGCGGCCATGGCCGTGTTCGGGTACGGCACCCTCCGTGGGGGGCAGCGCGAGGCGATCGACGCAGTGCTCGCGGGGCGCGATGCGGTGATCGTGCTGCCCACCGGGGCCGGCAAGTCCACCTGCTATCAGCTGCCGGCGCTGATCCACGCGCGTGCGGGCCGCGGCTGCACGATCGTGGTGTCGCCGCTGATCGCGCTGATGAACGATCAGGTCGAGGGGCTGCGCGCGCGTGGCATCGCGGCCGCCGCGTTCCACAGCAGCCTCTCGGACGAGGAGCGCAGCGAGGCGGTTCGCGCGCTGATGCAAGGCGAGCTCGCCCTGCTCTACGTGTCGCCGGAACGCGCGCTGCTCGATAGCTTCAAGCGGCTGCTCGCTCGCACGGCCATCGCCATGATCGCGATCGACGAGGCGCACTGCGTCTCGCAATGGGGCCACGATTTCCGCCCGGAGTACATGCGGCTTCACGAGCTGCGGGAGGTCGTGGATGCGCCGATGATGGGGCTCACCGCCACCGCCACGCCCCGCGTTCTTGCCGAGCTGGCTGGCTCGCTCGGCCTTCGCGATCCGGCGCGCGTGCTCGGCGATTTTCGCCGCCCCAACCTCGCGTTCGAGGTGCGGCATCACCGCGGCGATGCCGCGCGGATGGCGTCGCTGATCGAGGCGCTCGAGGGCGCGGGTCTGCGCGGTCGCACCGGCGGTGGCCACGCCATCGTGTACTGCAGCACCCGCAAGAAGACAGAGGCGGTCGCCTCGCAGCTCCAGGATGCGGGCTTCGCGGCCGGCCACTATCACGCCGGGCGCACCGCCCTCGCCCGCGAACGCGCGATGACGGCATTCTCGGTCGGCCGGCTTCGCGTGCTGGTCGCCACCAGCGCGTTCGGGATGGGTGTCGACTATCCGGACGTGCGCGTGCTCGTGCACTTTCAGGCGCCGGGCAGCCTCGAGGCGTACTACCAGGAGGCCGGTCGCGCTGGTCGCGATGGCTTGCCGGCGCGCTGCGTGCTGATGTTCGGGCCCGCGGATCTGGCGGTTCAGCGGCGCCTGCACGATCACGCGACAGGAGCGGGTTCCGGGCGCGACGGAGTCTCCGCTGCCGCGCGTCACGAGTCCGGGCTCGCCGCCGTCGAGCGGTACGCGAACCAAGCGGTGTGCCGTCAGCAGCAGCTGTGCGCACACTTCACCGGTACCGAGGATCACGCTGCGTGCGGTTGCTGCGATGCCTGTCTCGATCCCGAAGGTTGCAGCACGGTCTCCGACGAGCCCGTCGAGGCGCTCGCGGCGGACCAGCTGCAAACGATCATCGCCGCGGTCGGCGAGCTGCCGCGCCCGGTCGGCAAGGGCGCGTTGACCAAGGCGCTGCGCGGCAGTCGCGCCAAGGCTGTCCAGGTGCATGGCCTGCTGCGGTTGTCGCAACACGGTAGCCTCGCCGCGTGCTCGGAGGCGTCGGTCGAAGCCGCGGTCGAGCAGCTGATCCGCGAGCGCAAGCTGGTGCGGCGCGGTCGCAAGTATCCAACGCTGGCCTTGCCCACCGCCACGCCCCACCGCGAGCGAGCGGCCCGCACCACGGATCGCACGCCGCGCACCGCTCGCCCGTCGCGCACCGCGAGTATCGCGATCGAGCTCGATCGGTTCCGCAAGCGGCGGGCGCGCGAGCTCCGGTGGAAGGCGTACATGGTGTTCCAGCGCAACACGATCGCGGCGATCGACAAGCAGCGCCCGCAATCGCACGAAGCGCTCGCTCGGATCCCGGGGCTCGGCCCGGCAAAGATCGCGCGCTTCGGCGACGAGATCCTCGCCGTCGTGCGGCGCTACACGCAGCTCGGCATGCGGCGCGACGACTGATCGAATGGCCTGCCCATGGCCCGTCAGTACAAATGTACTGACGGCGCGGCTCGAGGTGCGCACCCACATCGACGAGCATCTTCTCGATCGCGCGCGGCTCGTCAGTACAAATGGACTGACGGCGCGGGCTATCGCGCGGCTTCGCGCGAACCCGGCGGCGTCGGTGTACCTCACAGCACCCTCAAAGGCGCGGCGTATATACCGTATATACATCGCGCCCTTGAGGCCTCGAGGCTTGACGCAGTTGGAAGTCGGGAACGAATCGTGCGGCTGAGTCGTGGTGCTCCGGCGGGCCAACCGTGCAGCACGCGCCGGCGGAGCAACCGTCAAAGGGCGATCGGCGTGGAGACGTACAAACGCGTGCCTTCAATACGGGCGCGGCGTCACCTGGAGCCGCGTCACGCGAACCAGCACGCTGCCCGCCGGCTCCTTGCCGCGTGTGACCAGCTGGCCATCGACGAGCTTGGTCTCCGTGCCCCACACGACGCGTAGCACCTCGACCTTGTAGTCGAGCAGCGTCGCCTTCGCGCCGGCGAGGTCGGCGTTGGTGAATTCCTTCGAGGCGGGCGCGCCATCGCGAGACTCGAACAGGTGCAGCATGAGGTGGCCCGTCGGATTCGCCTTGTCCTTCTGTTGCACGCCGGGCGCGAGGCCTGTCATCAGCGTCAGCTGCAGGGTGTCGCCGCCGGAGTACCAGCGCACCTTGCTGAAATAGAACTTCATCACGCCGTCGGTCGACACCCAGAGCTCGTGGGACTGCTTCGCCGCCAGCGGGTCGACCGTGCTGTCCTCGGGACAGCCGATGTCCTCGACGATCGCGTCGTAGGTGAGCGGCTTGGTCGACACCGTGCGGAGCGAGACGCGGTAGTTCGCGATCCGCAACACGCCCGGGGCGGACTCGAACTTGCTGTTGTCCGGATTCTCGCCATCGCGGCGTACCTCCGTGCGCAGCTGCGCCTCGAACCGCGCTTGCACCTCACCACGCGAGGAGCCCATCCGTTCCGGGATGAACTGCCCGTATGCGCGCAGCCGGAGGAGCGGCGTGTCGAGGGGCTTGCCGTTGACGAGCCGGTAGACGCCGACCAGCTTCGGGCCGCGTTGGACCTGCGCGGGGATGCCACCGTCGATCGGTTCGACGCAGCCCTTCGGCGCGGCGGTCGGGATGTCACGCGGATCCTGTTCCGCGCGCGCCGTGGATGATCCGAGCAACAGGGCAAAGGCGACGATCAGGCGATTCGACATACCGGTTCTCAACGCGTGATCGCCTCGCACGGGGCAACACAAGTTTTGTTCACCGCGACGGCGCGGAGTTAGAGCAACGGGACCGCTTCAGCTCGGTGGACCGGCGTTCGTGCATCTTGTCGTGCGCTACGAGCGAGAACGTGAACTTGACGGCCGGCACGTGGAAGCACAAGGGCTCCGCGTCGCCGGCGATCTGCTTCGCGGCTTGCGAGCGCGCGCTGCCGGCGTACGGCACGCACGCATCGAGTGGAATGCCGAGATCGATCTCGTGGCGCGAGATTCGCCCGCGCAGAGGCTGGCTCGACAGCGCGCGATCTTGCGGCACGCAGTATGCGAGGAACGCGCGCCAGTCGGCGAAGCAGTCTTTCCACGCGCCCTCGAGTACCGGCTCTGCTGCGCGGTTCAGCTCGAGCTCGACATCCGGCGCTGAACCGAGGCCCGGATCGAGCACGAGGCG
>JACCYD010001065.1 GCA_013696695.1 Deltaproteobacteria bacterium
GGTTGAACACCGAGTGCGCCGATCGCGAGGCGTGGCTCGACGAACAACCCGAGGCACCGGAGGCGTGGGCGGAGGTCGTCGCCGTGATCCGCGGTGGCGTCGCGCCCTCGCTGTGGACCACGCTGGACGCCGGCTCGACGGCGTTCGCGTGCGTGCTCGCCGCGACCGGAACGCTGCCGCCGCCGTGGGTCGGTGGTCACCCGCCGAAGCCGGAGATCGACTACGACGAGGAGACGGCCGACGATCGCGATCGCTGGGCGTGGTGGGCCGGCTACACGTTCGAGGATCGCGCGAGCTGGGAGCGTTACATTGCACCGTGGCTGCCGCCCGCCGACTGGGAACACGCGGCGGTCGACGCCTACTGCCTACCGATTCGCTGAGCGGGCACGATTCATCGCCGCGAGGAGCTCACACGGGCTTGGTGCCCAGCCCGGTGCGCTCGACCGCCAGCGCGAGCCGCAGCAGCGCCGTTTCCTGACCGGACGCCGCGACGAACATGATCGAGAGCGGACGGCCGCGATCGTCGACGCCACACGGCACCGCGATCGACGGCAGGTCGCACAGGTTTGCGAGCGGCGTGAACGCGCCGAGCGCGCGCAGCAGGCGAAGCTCGGGGCCACCGTTGACCAGCGCGTCGGTCAACGCGGGTGGTGGGATCGCCGTGGTCGGGAACGCGAGGATCGGCGTGCGCTCGAGCGCGCGCGCGGTCGCCGCACGCAGCAGATCGCGTTGCGCATAGAGCCGCGCGGCATCGGCGTGCGAGATCGCGTTGCCGAGCATCCGGCTGGTGCGGCCGGCACGCGTGTGCACCTCGCCGGCGAACGGACCGGTCGCGAGCTCGTGCGCGCCGATCATGCCGCCCATGAAGGTCACGCGATCGAGCCCCGCGATGTCGACGCGTTGGCGGCCGACAGCGAGCGCTGCGAGTGCGCGATCGAACGCGCGTTCGACCGAGCGGGCAGGGCGAAGCCACGATCCGATCGCGATGCCGACACGCTCCGGCGTCCACGGTGCGAGCGTCTCGATCGTTTCGCCGGCCATCACCTGCCACAGGCGTGCGCAGTCGTCGACCGATCGCGTGATCGGCCCCACCGCATCGAGCGTTCGCACCGGGCTGCGAATGCCATCGCGCGGGACGCGATCGCGACCCGGTTTGAGCCCGACCAGGCCGCAGAACGCGGCGGGGATCCGGATCGAGCCGAGCCCGTCACCACCGACGCCGTAGCGCGCGAGACCGGTCGCCACCGCGACGGCGGTGCCTGTGCTCGAACCACCAGGCGAGTAGCCGGGCGCGCGCGGGTTCGCAGGCATCGCGTAGTGCATGACCGCGCCGATGCCATCGATGCCGAGCTCGGTCATCTTCGCCTTGCCGACGATGCGACCGCCAGCGGCGACGATGCGCGCGACCAACGTGGCATCGCGTTCGGGCATCGCGCCACCGGACTGCATGCCGACGCCGGTCGCGAAGCCGACCACGTCGATCTGGTCCTTGATCACGACGTCACCGTCGAGCAACCCGCCCGCCACCGCGGTGCGCGGACGGCCGACCTCGACGAGTGGGCCAGAATCTTGAAAGAAACCTGGCTCGGGATAGCGGGCCGCCATCTCGTCTGGACCGAGCACCGGAACCGGCGCGCGCGCGACCCAGGTCAGCAGCCGGCCGGAGCGGCGGTTCTTCAATAAGCGTTGAGCGACGGAATCGAGGGCGACCACGCGAACACTCTGATGCCCGTAGGTCAGGTGCTCAACCGGTACGTTCGGCCACGTCACGCTACCCCACGAAAACGCGATCCAACCACCGCTTGCGAGGGCTTTGGGCTAGGCTCAAGGCTCGATGGAACGCGAGTTCATTTCGATCAAGGTGGCGGTGATGTTGGTGTCGGACGCGCCATCGACGCTCGACGAAGCCACCGCCAAGCTGGTCGTCGACAAGCTCACCGACGCCGGCCACGAAGTGTGGCCGATCGAGGTCGTGAAGGACCGCGAAGATGCGGTTCGCAAGCAGATCGATGCGTGGATCGACTTCTCAGACGTCGACGTGATCATTGCGATTTCCGGGTTCGAGACCGACGCCACGCACAGCGCGCTCGCACCGCTGATCACCAAGCAGCTCACCGGTTTCTCCGATCTGTTCCGGCTGCTGACCTATCGCGAGATCGGGACGGCCGCGATGCTGACCGAGGTGATCGCCGCGCAGTGCGGTCACACGTTCGTGTTCGCGCTGCCCGCCGCGCGCGGTGCGGTCGCGACCGCACTCGAGAAGCTGTTGATCCCGCAACTCGATTGCCGCACGCGACCGAGGAATCTGGTGATGCGGATGCCGCGCCACAAGGCGAACGTGCCGACGACCGGTCCGATGTCGTTCCCGAAGGAAGACACGCCGTTCGGTGTGCCGCCACCGCCGCGCAACCACGCGGGACCCACGCGTCCACCACCTCCGCCGAGGAAGCGCTCGCCGTCGGTGCACAGCACGCCGCCGATGCCACTGGTCGCGGTCTCGCCCCCGAAGCTCGCCGAGGCCGAGGTCGCCGAGCTCGATCCGAACGCGGTGATCGAGGAGCCTCCTGGGCAGCCCACCATCGCCTCGCTCGAGGACGCGATCGAGAAGTCGATCGAAACATCCGGCGCGCCGGTAGCCGACATCCCGCCGATGCCCACCGCTGCCGACGCACAACGCGAGGTCCTCGCCGACAACGATCCCGCGGTCGTCGCAGCGCGCGAGCACGCGTCGAAGACGCCCGAGGCGCAAGCCGCGGCATGGGTCGCGGCGGTCGAGCAGGCAGCTTCCAAGGTCGTCAAGCGCGCGGTTGCAGAGCGCGAGGCGCGCGAAGAATTGAAACGGGTGTCGGCCGAGATCCCGATCTCGAAGCTCGATGACGAGGTCGAAGCCGCGGCCGTGATCGAGGAAGCGCCCGCCAAGGCAGTCGCGGATCTCGGCGAGGAGCCGCGCGGCAAGATCGAGAAGGCGACCACCGGCAAGCCGACCCCGAAACCAGATCGCCAGATCGACAAGGAAGCGGCGGTGATCGTCGACGATCCCGATCTCGTCGACCGGCGCTCGAAGCAGCCATCGCTCAGGCCAGCCACGGTCATCAAGCCCCCGCCGCCGCGCTCGGCCGAGCCCGAGGCGGTGTTCTCGGCGCGCGAATGGGCCGGCACACCGAAGCCCAGCCGCACCTGGATGTGGGCCGGCGGCCTCGCCGTGATCGGTGCCGTCGTGTTGCTCATCGTCGTGATGAGCAACCGCAACACCAACGCATCGCCCGACGAGCGTACCCCGGCGGCGATGAACAACCCGCCGATCGATCCCACGCCACCGCCCACGCCACCGCCCACGCCACCACCCACGAACGGCGGCTCGCTGGGCGATCCACCGCCCTTCGCCGCGACGCCCGATGCCACCGACATCGAGATGGATCCGGATCCTCGCAACAAGACGGTGCCGCCGCCGGTCGCCAACCCGACCGATCCGAAGCCGCGCGATCCGAAGCCGCCGCGCGATCCCAAACCGCCGCGCGATCCGGACGACCCCGACGTCACCAAGGCGCCCAGCAACCCGTCGACCTCCGACGATTGCGACGAGGTGTCGTGCATCCTCAACAAGTTCAACAAGCCGTGCTGCGAGCGCTTCAAGCCGGCCGACAAGCCGCCGGTTGCAGTCCAGCCGCCCACCGACAAGCCCACGAATCCCTCGGGCGGGCCGGTCGAGCTCGACAAGACGCTGATCCGGATCGGCGTCGAGCGGTTCCGCGCGCAGATCATTCGCTGCGGCGAGCAGGGAACAGCGAAGGGCACCGTGTCGCTCGCGGTGGTGGTCAGCCCCGATGGCGCCGTGACCTCGGTGAGCGTCAGCGAGTCGCCGGATCCCGCTGTCGGTCAGTGCGCGGCGGGCATCATGAAGAAGGCCACGTTCGCGAAGACGCAGAACGGTGGCTCGTTCACGTACCCGTTCGTGTTCTGAGTCGCGCCGACAAGCCACGACACTCGATCCACGTGTGGCTACTGACGTGTCCTGTCGACCAGAGCCGGCGTAACTACTGGCCGGGCCTCACCGCGCACCTGGCATCGACCTGGCAGGAGCTTGGTCCATGGCACTTCCGATCCTCTTGTTCTTGCTCGCCGGTGCCGATCCTGTGGTGGTCGCGACCGGTCATCACGATCACGTCGAGCACGCCCTGAGCGACGGCGTTCGCGCGCGGGTCGAGGTCGGCTGGCAGGTCGTCGACGTCCGGACCCTCAGCGACGAGCTGATCATCACGCTGGGCAAGGCCGACGTGTTCGAGCGTCACATCATGCAGTTCGCCGAGGACGACACGTACCGCGTCGAGCGCGATGCGCCTGCGCCGCCTGATGTCGACGAGCCGAGTGCCTTCTTGCTGTCGGCCGTCGCGGCACCCCGCGGTGGGTTCGACGTCGCGGCGGCCTGCGGCGACTATTACGTGCGGCCGTACTTGATCGACGAGCACGCGCAAGGCGAGTTCGCCGCGTCGCTGGTCGCTCGCACGCTGGCGACCGCGGACAACCTCGTGGGCGCTTCGAGCGACCCCGGCCAGGCGACGTTCACGATCGAGAAGTCCGGGGTCGAGCGCGAGCTCGTCGTCTGGCTCGATCGCACGCACCACGTCATCGAGGCGCAGCTGCGTCGCTTCGAGTACGGCAGCGGCGGCGTCACCTACAAGCGGACGGTCGCGCTCAGGAAGGCGCTCGCGAGGACGTCCGTCAAGTCCGTCGTCGACGTCGGCGGGTCGCTGTCGCTGGTGACCTCGAAGGGGCGCTTCGTGCTCGATCCCGACGGGAGCTCCTTCGGCTACGACGACGACCACGAGGGCGGCTGCGGCTGCTGATCGCGCGTACTATGGCGGCATGCGAAGCGTGCTGCTGCTGGTCGCCCTGACCGCGTGCGACTCCAAGGTCGAGAAGCTCGACAAGACCATCGACAACCTTGGCGACAAGGTGAAGGACAACAGCGTCGTCAAGAGCGTCGACAAGGGGCTCGACACGCTCGATCGCGACGAAGCGTCGACGCACCTCGCGAAGGCGAGGGAGATGGTCGGCAAGGGCGAGGATCCTGCCGAGGCGTGCTCGTGGGTGACCCGCGCCGGCACCAACACCGACACCGACACCGTCAAGCAGCTCGACAAGCTGTGCAAGCTCGACGTGCCGCTGGGCGCCGCCACGAAGGCCGTGGTCGCCGCCGAGAAGGCGAAGGCGGAGCAACCGCAAGCCCCGTCGCTGACCGAGTGCTCGTCGGACGAATGGGCGCAGACCAAGACCAAGCTCGAAGGTTCGCCGTTCGCGAGTGATGCCCGGTGGGCTGATCTCAAGTCGCGATGGACAAAGGTGTGCCCCTGATGCCGCCAATTCCGAAGAAGCCGGTCGACGAGCTGCGCGACCTCGCAGCACCCCGCGAGCTGATCGAATGGGTTCGCAAGCTGGCCCCCGATACCGCATCGCGCAGCGCGTGGGTGGATGCACCACGCGCGGATTGGGTGCCGTACCTCGCTGTGCTGCGCGGCATCAGCCGCGACGCGATCTTGAAGGCCGTGTGCGAGACCGCGATCGAGATCGCGCCCGCGAGCGACGAGCCCCAGATGACGCGGCTCCTCGCCGTGTTGCGCGATGGAACAACGCGCGGGCGGGACGCGTTCTCGACCACCCTTGTCGATCTCGACGACCTCCGCCTCGCGGTCATCTCAGCCCGCTCGTTCATCGCACATCAGGGCACAACTGCCGCGCCAGCGCCGTGGATGTTCTGGGCCGAGCTGGTGTTCGAGCTCGCGCGCTCGCAGTCGCGCGGCAATCCGCTCGTCGGGATCGCGCTGGCGATGCGCCAGCTCGCCACGGGCAAGGGCCGGAAGGCCGACCTCGTCGCCCGTCTTCGCGACAAGCTCACCCTGGCGATGTAATCCCGTCGTGGGATGATGGAGTGAATGGCGGAGCCGGTGACGCCACGCACGTTCGGGCCCTACCTGGTCGAGCGCGAGCTCGGTCGAGGTGGCATGGGCGTGGTCTACGCCGCGACCAACGAGGTGTTCGGTGGTCGCGCCGCGATCAAGGTGCTGCTCGGCGAGGTGTCGCGCGATAGCACGCTGGTCGAACGCTTCATGAACGAAGCGCGAGCCGCGAGCGCGATCGAGCATCCGAGCATCGTCAAGGTCTACGACGTCGGCACGACCACCGACGATGCCGTCTACATCGTGATGGAGCTGCTCCAGGGCGAATCGCTCGCGAGCCGGCTCAAGACGCGCGGCGCGTTGCCACTCGCTACCGCGATCGGGCTCGCGCGGCAGTGCGCGAACGCGCTCGAGGCCGCGCACAAGGCCGGCATCGTGCATCGCGATCTCAAGCCCGACAACGTGTTCCTGGTGCCCGACGGCGAGGTTACGGGCGGCGAACGCGTCAAGCTGCTCGATTTCGGCGTCGCGAAGCTGCTCGGCGAAGGCGCGTCGTCGGTGGCGCGCACGGTGACCGGCGCGATCCTCGGCACGCCGCACTACATGTCCCCGGAGCAGTGCGAGGGTGCACGCGAGGTCGACGCACGCAGCGATCTGTATTCGCTCGGCTGCATGCTGTTCCAGATGGTGAGCGGACGGTTGCCGTTCCAGAGCGCCGGGATCGGCGGATTGATCGGCATGCACCTCCACGTCGCCCCACCGCTGTTGCGCTCGGTGCGTCCCGATGCACCGGCCGAGCTCGAGGCGTTGATCGGAACACTGCTCGAAAAAGATCCGACCGCGCGGATCCAGACCGCGGCCGATGTCGTGGCGAGACTCGCCCAGATCCCGACGACGAACCAGGCGATCGCGGTGGGGATTCCCGCTGCGCCGGTCGCCGTGGTCGACGCGGAGATGGCGACGGTGGTGAGCGTCGTCGCGCCGCCGAAGCGAGAGGCGCGCGCGACCCAGGCGACGCAACCGACGCAGGCCACACAACGCAATCGTTGGCTGTGGCCGGGGCTGGCGGCAGCGATGGCCGCGATCGCCGTCGTGATCGTCATCGTCAACGCGAGGCGCAGCGACGCGCCGAGCGAGCCAACCGTCGCAACGACGCGGCCCGACTTGGCGACGGTCACCCCGATCGCGCCGCCGATCTCACCACCCGTCGCAAGTAGGCCGGGGTCGGCCTCCGGCAGCAGGACAGGGCAAGCCGAGGAGCACGAGCTCGCCGTCGGTGAGCGCATGCTTCGCGTCGACGACTTCGCCGGCGCACTCGCACAGGCCGAGGTCGTGCTCGCGAAGACGCCGGCGGAGCCGTCCGCTCTCGCGCTCGCCGCCAAGGCCAGGCGCGGGATCGCGGAACGTGCGGTCGCGCGGATGAGCACCGATCTCACCGCGAACAAGTATGCGGAGGTCCAGCGTGGCCACACCGAGGTCTACCGGCGAACCGAGGACGCCGACTTGCGCGCCGCGGCTGATCGAGCGTGGTCGAAGGCCAAGCAGCGCTGGAGCGTCGAGGCTCGATCGCAGATCGCGGTGCACATCAGGAACCACCGGTGCGACGCGGTCGGCGCTCTCGTTCGCCAGCTGCGGCCCGTCGTCGATCTCTCGGCCGAGGTCGACCGCTGCACCAAGCAGCGCAAGACTGACGAGCGGGAGGCGCTCCACAGAGCCGAGCAGCTACGCTCCGCGCAATACCGGATGAGCCATCACCTTCCCCAAATAATCCTCAGCGGCTGCGTCGACATGCTCAGGTTCGATCGCTCGCGGGTCGAGTGGGAACGCTGCGTGCTCGCGCAGTGCGAGCTCGGGCCCGGCAGGATCCCCACGCTGATAATCGAGGCGCCCGCGAATCTGGTCGAACGACTCCGCAATCTCTGCAAGAAGCCCTGAATCAGGGCGCGCAGTTGGCGACGTCGAACGAGCCGATCGCGGACAGCTCGGTGATCACCTCGTCGGTCTGATCCTGGGTGGTGAAGGAGAGACTGCCGGTGAGGCGGTCGCCGACGCTGTCGATCGTGACCTCGCTGAGATCGCCATTGAACAGGGTGCCGCTCGATTCGACGCGGATCACGGTGACCATCGCCTCGGGCTGCGCGCCGGCCGCGGGGTCGATCACCATCGTGACGTACGTGCCCTTGCGCAACGGACTCTCGAGGTTGGTGGAGCACGAGATATCGCGCGTGCCGATCACGACCAGCAGCTTGGCGGGATCGCGATCGGGAATCGCGGCGCCGACCGTCGGGGTGATGGTCTCGGTGCCGACGACGAATTGAAGGTCGCCCCCGATCTCGAGGCCATCCGCGCTGCCGCAGGCGGCGAGCAAGACGAGAGCGGCGTGGCGCATGCCCGCAGCGTAGCTCAACCGTCAGCGCGGTGCGACGGCGTAGCCGCGTTGCGGAAACGGGTTCGCGGTATCGCGACGGTTCAGCTCGACCGGCGTCCACACCGCGCCGCGCTCCGCAAAGATCGCGAAGCCGACGACCCCGACGTTGCGATCGCCCGAGGTCTGCGCGGCATACGAATCGGCGACGCGGCCGAACCGGAACGCAGCGACGTTCGCATCCGACGTGCGAAAGCCGTCGATGATCAGCGTGTCCTGCGGGTTGACGATGTAACCGCGGCGGTTCGGATCGCCGGGCTTGCCATCGATGACATCGAGGCCGTCGACCGACGCGACGATCTCGAATCGCGCCGTGGTGCCGTTGCGCACCGCGATCCGGTAGCGCGCGCCGTCATTGCCGACGATCAACGCGCGACCCTGCGCCATGTAGCCGTTCAGGGTGCGACCGGCCTCGTCGACCAGCGCGATGCCGATCGATCCGTCGCCCGCGTAGATCTCGAGCGGTTGCGGTTGCGTGCCGAGATAGGCCGCATGGGCCTGCACGCCTTGCGCGTCGTTGTAGTGCAACACCACTTCGCTCCACGGTGAGCCCGAGCGGACGAACGGTGAGAACGAGATCGGGGCGTGCACCTGCTCGCCCCACGACGTGCCGAGACCGGGGCGCTGCGGCTCGACCGCACCACGGCCGCCTCCGCCTTCATAGGCGACGTGATCGGGCGCGGGTTGTGCCGGACCGTAGTACCCACCGCTGCTGCTCGGAGCGGCCACCTTCGAGGCGCCACCGAAACCGCCGCCGCACGCACCGAGAAGCAGAACAGACGGGAGCCATGCGTGCCGCAGCACGCGCTTCGCAAACATCATCGGCGATCCTTTGGTTTGGAGTTAGCGGCCCCAGTGGAGGCCGACCTCGAAGAACATGCTGATGTCGGTGCGCGAAGGCTTGGTCGCCTTGGTGCACGGGCCTCCGCATACCGCGGGGCCGTCCATCTCGGGGCCCTGCGCGATCAAGCTGCGGAACGCCATGAAGTAGCCGATGTGGCGACGACGACGCGTGCGATCGTTGCGCTCGCCAAACCCGTCGAGCTCGAAGCCGACCGCGACCTCGCCGCTCGGGCGATCGAGGACGCCGCCCTGACGCCAGGTGATGTGCTCGACACCGAAGCCGACCTCACCCCAGAAGTCGACGCCGAGTCCCTTGCCGCTCTTGTCGGTCGACGTGTTCGCGAACGAATAGCGCGCGGCGCCACCGAGACGCGTGCCACGGCCGCGGCGATCGCCGACCTCGTCGGCCCCATCGCCGACCTTGTAGTGATCGAACAACGCGCGCAGCGTGACATCGCCGATCCGATAGCCGAGCCCTGCGGACACGCCGAGCGAGAAGCCATCTGCATCACCGACGTCGCTGCCACCCATCAACATGCCGACCCGGCCCTCGACGCGCGTCGGCCTCGGTGGCCTGTTCGTCCCGCCCTCGGGGCTGGCATACCCTCCATCGGAGGCAACCACGTTCGCCGAGGCGGCAGTCGACATCAGGAGGAGCGCGAGCAGGGGCGTCGTCGTCATGCGCCCAATGAACGGCGCCGGCAGGTCACGCCTTACAGCCCAAGCTCACCACGGCCACAACGCCCACGTGAAGTACCCGCCGGTCAACAGGATCGCGGTGATCGCCCACGCTCCGAACAGGTGCAACGTCCGGTCGGTCCACGGCCGAGGAAACAGCTTGACGAGCACTGCGCCGACGATCGCGCCGCAGGCGAGGCCGCCGAGGCCCCACAACACGATGCCCCAGAAGACCATTGCGGTGCCCGAGCTCCCGGGATCGAAGGTCAGCTCGCCTTCGAGCGGGAGATAGTGCATGCGCGGCCACTGTCCCCATTCGCACGCGGCGTACGCGAATGCCCCTCCGATGATCGCGCAGGTGGCGATCACGAAGGCTCGCTGCGCGCGAGGCATCACGGCTTGGCTCCGGGATGACACTTCGTGCACGACGTACCGGTGACCTTGAAGGCACCGCTGCCGTCGTGACAGCCGGCGGTCGAGCACGTCGCCTTGGCGGGCGCTGCGAGCGACAGCACCGTCGGCGAGTCGAGATCGGAGTGACATGCGACGCATTCCGCGGCGGCTTTCGCCGTGTGCGTGCGGTGCTTGAACGTCGAGCGCACCGACCACCGCGCGCCGAGGCGAGCGGCTTCGCGCGACGCCGCGAGGCCGTTCTGATGACAGCTCTCGCACGCCGTCATCTGTGGCGCGGGACCTGCCGTGACGGCGTGACATCCCGCGGTGGTGCACGCGCGATGTCCGCGCGGCGGACGAAGCTCGGTGCGCGTCGTGGTCAACGAGTGACAGGACGCGCACGGCGTGGAGTGCGTCTCGTGATCGAGCGTGGCGCCGAACTCGGTGATCTCGGCCGGCAAGCGATCCGCGATCAAGCGACGCCACGGCTCGGTGCCGTCGTGGCACGCGCCGCAGATCGTGGGCTTGCGCGCACCGAAGTCCGCGACGTGCTGGTGGCAGCCGTCGACGCACGCGGCGTGACCGGCGACCTTGACCTCACCCGTCTTGGTCAGCGGATGGCACTTCGCACATGCGAGCGTCGTCCGCGTCGCGTGCTTGGCGTGCGAATAGGGCGTGTCGGGTCGCGCGACTTCGAACTTTCCCTTCGGCACGTCCTGATGGCACTTGGTGCACGACGCGATCGCGCCGAACGCCGCCTTCGCATCGTGACAACCGGCGGTCGTGCAGGTGTCGAGCGTCGGGCTCGGCAACGTGCGTGCGTCGGTCGCGGCGATGCCGGCGTGACAGGTGATGCATTGCTTCGCGGCGCCGCGGCCGGCGTGCTTGGTGTGCGAGAACGCCGACGTCACGACGATCTCCGACGGGTGCACGAGGTGCGGCCGGTCGCTGCCCTTCGGATGGCACTTCGCGCAGTCGGCGATCGCGAACGTCGCGGTGGGCTTGTCGCCGTGACAGCCGATGCAGCGCTCGTGGGGCTTGCCACGCCGCGGGCCTCGTAGATCGTGGCACTTCACGCACGCGACTTGATCGTGCGAGTCATGGCCGAGTTGCAGCGCGTGCTCGGTGCCGCTGCCGGGCGCCGTGATGGCGATCGCCTTCTTGTCGACCGGCAACACGAGCGCGGTCTCGGCGTGGCAGGCGTTGCAGTAGCGCAGCTTGTCGAGCGGTACCGCCTCGCGCATCTTGAGCAGCGTCGTTTGATCCGTGTGACAGCTGCCGAAGCAGGTCGCGTGACTCGGCGCCTTCGCGATCAGCCCGCGAGCCAGCTTGTGGCAGGTCGCGCACTCGACCGGGCGGCCTTTGCCCTGCGCAACCTCGTGACCGGCGTGATCGAAGCCGGCCGGCGCCATCCTGGTGGGCCGCACCGGAACGTCGGCGCGCGCGCCGCCCGACCACCGCGACTCCTGTCGCGCGAATAGCGTCGCCGCGAATGCGAGCGCGAGCACGAGCACACGCATCTAGTAGATCCCCGTCAGCGTGAGGCGCAGGCTCTTGTAGCCGCTGAGCTCTGGCGCGCTCTCGAGCTGGCTCGACACGTCGTACGACGCGAACAGCCGGATCCGGCGGCCGACCCACGCGTCGAGGGTGAAGCGCCCGCCACCACGCACGTCGGTCTCGGGCACCGGCGTCGCGGCGTCTGGATCCGAGTACAGCACCGAGTAGCGCGTGTTGCGGCCGTAGACCTCGACCATGGTCGAGAACCGTCGCGCGCCGAGCGACATCTTGAGCGCAACCCCGAGCTCCGTGAAGCCTTGCTCGCCGAGCGAGTTGAGCGCGGGATCCGGGGCGACTTGATCCGGCACCATGACGGGATCGAGCGGTGACAGGTGGTTGTCGACGATCCGATCGCCGGGTTCGACGAGCTCGCGGTCGGTCTGCCGCGACAGCGCCGACAGCGACAGCGCGATCTGGCGCCGCAGCTTGATCTCGACGGCGCCGCCGATCTCGAAGTACGGCGCGGTGTACGTGTTGACCTGCTCGCCATCCTCGAGCAAGTCGCGCGCGAGGGCGACCCGTGCGAGCAAGTCGATGTTCTCGCGAATCAGCGTACCGGCGCGTGCCGAGAAGATCAGCTGCGGCAGGACCGGGCCGAGATCGAGGTAGCGCCGCGCATCGAGGCTCTGGTTGAGCTCGCCGGTGACCTCGCCGACCGTGATCGATGACGGTCGCGATAGCGCGGGATCCCAGCGCCAGTCGGCAGAGAACCGGCGCATGACGTCGAACACGAAGTTCGTCACCTGCTTGTAGCGCGTGCGCAGCTCGAGGCGCTGGTTCGCGACCTCGCCGTTGACGCCACGCAGCTGCGCGATCACGACGACGTCGCGGCCCGGGCGCCAGTCGACCTGCGCGAGCGTGGTGTCGACCGCATCCTGGCCGGTCTCGTCGGAGTTGGTGAGGCCGAGGTATTCGCCGGAGACCGCGATCGGGACCGCGTTGGTGAGGCCGCGTAGATCGATCCGCAGCGACGCACCGGTAGCGACCGGTCGGGCCTTGGTCTGACCGCGCGTGTAATCGGCGTGGCGGGGGCCGCCGTACAGCGCGGCGGTCAGCGTCGGCCCTTCATAGGCGATGTGCGCCCCGTCGAGGTGCAGGATCCACGGGCCGTACACGAACATGCTGCCGGCGCGCACGCGGAGCGCTTTGAGACCGAGCCGCTTCGGCAGGAAGTCTTTGACCTCGGCCCAGCCGCTGCGCACCTCGCTGCCCGGGCTCGAGAACCAGGTCGCGATCGGCGAAGGCACGTCGATGTCGCCGCCCGAGCCGTCGATCGCCTCGCTGGTGATGGTGCGTGCAGCCTGGAAGCGGAGCGCGAAGTAGGTCTCGAGGCTCGAGATGCCGATGCCGCGCGTGCTGAGGAAGCCCTCGCCAAAACCGTACGACCGCAGGCTCGCGTAGTCGGTGCCTTCGCGAACCGGCAACCCACTGACCGCGACCTTCTCGCTCGGCCGAGCGCCGTCGACCTGGTAGCCCATCGTCACGCTGAACGACACCGGCACGCGGATATCGCGAACGCCGTCGATCTCGTCGATCGGATCGGGCGCGGTCGCCGACACCGTCGGTGCAGACGGCATCGGCGGGCGCGGCGATCGTGCAGCGGAAGGCGCTTGCGCGACCGGGCGGCGCATCTTCAGCGACCGCGGTAAGGGCTCGCGCTCGAGCGTCAGCTTCGGCGCGTCGGCGCGCGCGGTCCCGGCGGCGAGCACGATCGAGAGGAGAGCGAGCCTCGTCATCGCCTCGGTACCGCGGCTTGGTTGTGGCACTCGGCGCAGAACGACGTGCCGTGACAGGTCAAGCATGGCCGCGGATTGATCCGGGCGAGCCGCGCGTGCTCGTTGTTGAACGTCGACAGCTGGCCGTGCGACCGCGGGCGTTGCGCGTGACAGGCGGTGCAGAACTCGACGACGTGGCACCTCGCGCAGCGCGTCCGATCCGCGACCGCGTCGGGCCCGTGATCGAGCTCGCGGAACGTGATGCGGTGATCTGCCGGCAACATCCGCTGATGGCACTCGTCGCAGGCATCCTTCGGATTGCCCGACATCTGGACGTGGCAGGTGGCGCACCGCGACGCGTTCCGCTCTGCCACCTCGGCGTGATCGCGGCGAAACGCGAGCGTGTGATCGATCGGCCGCTCCGTCGATGGCAGGTGACTGCGCGGTGCGAGCGCCGTGAGCGTGGCGGTCTTCTCGAGGTGGCAGCCCTCGCAGATCCGCATCCGCAGCTCGTACGGCACGCGCGCCGAATCGTCGTGACAGACCACGCAGCTCTCGACCCGCGGCGGCGCGTGATCGGCGTAGCTCGGTGACGTGGCGCTCTTCTTGTGGCAGTCCTCGCACTTGATCGCGGCGCCCTTGATGTCGCGCTGGTGCGCGCCGTGGTCGAACTTGACGTCGCCGCCGAGCACCCGTTTACGCACGCGCTGGCGTGGCGCGCCCTGATGGCAGCCCTGGCAGTTATCCATCGATGGCGCCCTGGTGAGCCCGACCTCGGTGGCGTGGCAG
>JACCYD010001366.1 GCA_013696695.1 Deltaproteobacteria bacterium
CGCCGGCGATCGCGTGCAACGCCTACGTCATCCCGTCGCTGCTGTACGGCTCCTCCGACAGCGAACGGATGTGGCTCGCCGAGCTGCGGTGAGCAGATCGACGCGTCGACCATTCGGGCACGGCGAAGGCGCCCTAGTTGACCGCTTCGGGCGTCTTGGGCGGGGTCGCATCGAACGACGTTTCCCGCGGCTCGCACACGATCTCGATCTTGCCGTCCTTGACCTCGACGTGGGCGATGCCGCCGTCGACGAGCTTGCCGAACAAGATCTCGTTCGCGAGCGGTGCCTTGAGTGTCGACTGGACGAGCCGTGCCATCGGCCGAGCGCCCATCGCCTTGTCGTACCCGTGCTCGACGAACCACTCGATCGCGTCCGGTGACACCTCGAGCGTGACGTGCTTCTCGGCGAGCTGACCCTCGAGCTGATCGAGGAACTTGCGGGCGACCTTCTTGATGACGTCGACCGGCAGCGAGGCGAAGAACACCGTGGCATCGAGCCGGTTGCGGAACTCGGGGGTGAACACGCGCTCGAGCGCCTTCTTGGCATCTTTGTTCTCGCCGAGAAACTCGCCGATGCCGCCGAACCCGATCGACCCCGCCGCCATCTCTCGCGAGCCGGCGTTCGACGACATGATCAGGATGACGTTGCGGAAATCGCTCTTGCGACCGTTGTTGTCGGTCAGCGTGGCGTGGTCCATCACCTGCAACAAAATATTGTAGATGTCCGGGTGTGCCTTCTCGATCTCGTCGAGCAGGACCACGCAATACGGGTGCTTGTTGATCGCGTCGGTCAGCTGACCGCCTTGATCGAAGCCGACGTAACCCGGAGGCGCGCCGATCAAGCGCGACACCGTGTGTTTCTCCATGTACTCGGACATGTCGAAACGAACGAACTCGACACCCATCGTCGACGCGAGCTGCTTCGCGAGCTCCGTCTTGCCGACGCCGGTGGGACCGGCGAACAGAAAGCAGCCGGTGGGCTTGTCGGGGCTGCCGAGGCCCGCGCGCGACAGCTTGATCACCGTCGACAGCTGCTCGATCGCCTTGTCCTGACCGAAGATCAGCTGCTTGAGATCATGCTCGAGGTTGCCGAGCTTGGTCTTGTCGGCGGTCGACACCGAGCGCGTCGGGATGCGCGCGATCTTCGCGACGATCTCCTCGATCAACGCGGGGCGGATCTCGTCCGGCCGCTTGTCGGGATCCATCAGCCGCACGCGTGCGCCGGCTTCGTCGATCACGTCGATTGCCTTGTCGGGGAGCTGTGAGCCGGAGATGTGGCGAGCGCTGAGCTCGACCGCGGCCTCGATGGCAGGATCAGTGTACTTGACGTCGTGGTGCGCCTCGTAGACCGACTTGAGGCCCTTCAGGATCTCGATCGCCTCGGGCACCGTGGGCTCGCCGACATCGATGCGCTGGAACCGGCGCGCGAGCGCGCGATCCTTCTCGAACGCCTGCCGGTAGTCCTTGAACGTGGTGGAGCCGATACAGCGTAGATCGCCGTTCGACAGGGGTGGCTTGAGGATGTTCGCCGCATCCATCGTGCCGCCGCTGGTGGCGCCTGCACCGATGATGTTGTGGATCTCGTCGATGAACAGGATCGCCTTCTTGTCGGCGATCAGGACCTTCATCACGGCCTTGAGCCGCTCTTCGAAATCGCCGCGGTAGCGCGTGCCCGCGAGCACGGCCGTCATGTCGAGCGAATACAGCTTGCAGTCGAGCAGCGGCGCCGGAACCTTGCCGTCGACGATCCGCAGCGCGAGGCCTTCGGCGAGCGCCGTCTTGCCAACGCCCGGCTCGCCGATCAGCAGCGGGTTGTTCTTCCGCCGGCGCGACAGCACCTGGATCATGCGCTCGAGCTCGTCGGCGCGACCGATCAACGGATCGATCTTGCCGTCGCGCGCGCGCTGCGTGAGGTCCTCGCAGAACGCTTCGAGCGGGTTGGCGACCTTCTGCTCTTCCTCGCCGGTATCCTCCACGCCACGCGTGCGCGGCACCACGGGCCCGGCACCGGTATCGACCTTCGACACGCCGTGCGAGATGTAATTGATGACGTCGAACCGCGTGACGCTCTGCTTCTCGAGCAGGTACACGGCGTGAGAATCGCGCTCGCGGAACATCGACGCGATCACGTTGCCGGTGGTCATCTGCGCACGACCGGCGGCCTGGACGTGCATCGCCGCCCGCTGCAGGACGCGCTGGAAGGCGAGCGTCTGATCGGGCCCGCTCTCCTCACCTTCGGGCAGCTCGTCGACTTGCTCGGCGAGGAACCGCTCGAGATCGCCGCGCAGCTTCTCGACGTCACCGCCGCACTTGATGACGATGTCGACCCCGCTGGGATCGTCGAGGATCGACAGCAGTAAGTGCTCGAGGGTTAGGTACTCGTGACGGCGTTCGCGCACGTCGTCGACGGCGCGCTGGAGCGTGGCTTGAAGCTCTGGTGAAAGCATGACTGCCTTCCTTCCTTAGTCGGTCGGCTCGATCGAGAGCTGGAGCGGGAACTGCTGGGCTTTCGCGAGGTGCATGGTCTTGGTGACCTTGGTCTCCGCGACTTCGAACGTGTAGACGCCGGCCACGCCGACGCCGTTGTTGTGCACGTGGCTCATCACCGCGATCGCATCGGTCTCGTTCTTGTGGAACACCGTCTGGAGAACCCAGACGACGAACTCTCGTGTCGTGTAGTCGTCGTTGTGCAGCAGGACCTTGTACATGGGCGGCTTCTTGGTCCGCACACGCTCGTCGAGGACGAGGCC